>CANQLA010000022.1 GCA_947624605.1 Candidatus Gastranaerophilales bacterium
AAATTTAAACTAACAAAATCACTTCTTATACCTTTATCTCTTTATATATTTCAAAATTAAAAATCCCTACTTTAAATCTTTTTAACTTTTTATTTTATCCATTTAAATGATGTTGAAACTTTGTCCCCGTTTATATCACCTTTTACTGTTGCTCTAAAATATCTTACATCTTTATCTTTATAATTTATATTTGGAATTTTGTTTATTTCATTTAAATATTCTTTACTGTTTTTAGATCTCGGTATCTTTGAAAAAATGGTATTAGCTGAAAAATTTCCGATTGGTCCCAATAAACCTTCTGTCTTTTTGCCTAATTTTCCATATACGATTACATCCGTATTTATATTTGCTATATCATAATTTCCTGTTATATATATACTTAAATTATTACCTTGCGACATTATTGAAATGTCGTTTATCTCACCTTTATTTATATTTAATTCGCCGGATATCTCAGAAAAATTACCTGTTTTAAACGGTTTCAATAATTCTATTACATTATTCACAGAAAGCGTTGTCAAAGCACTTTGAAAAATATTAGTCGCTCTTAATAAATATTCTATTGAACCTAATTTCGGCATTGAACCATCTTTTATATTAAATGTCATTTTTCCCTGTAAATTTTTTAATCTTTCTAAATCATTTCGTCCAAATGTTAATATTTCTACATTTCCGTTTAATTTTCCGGTTATTTGATTTTTTAACCCTAAAAATGACTCTGCTGCCGAATTTGAATTAATTTGCAAAACATTTAATATACTTTTTACCGTTCCGCTTTTGAAATCGTAGCAAACTTTCCCGCTTACTTTCCCTCCGGACATATCAAATTCTTTCGTTGAAAAGTTTAATAACGAATTTTTATCAAGTGAAAAATCTGCTGAAAAATTTTTCATTGGACTTGTTTTATACGCTATTGTGTCCGCCTTCAAAAAACCTCGTTCTATCATTAAATCCGATATATCAAATTTGACTCTGCTTTGCAATGACGTATTCATATATGCATCTATACTCCATTGATTAAATACATTTATTAATCTCTCTAAATTTAAATACTTTGTCTGTACTTCTAATTTATGTATGTTAAATGGTGTTTTCTGCGAATTTGACATTTCTGTCCTTATTGTATAATTTGTATCTTCAGTCCTTCCATTTGCTGTTATATATATCTTTTCACTATTGGCTCTGATTTTTCCGTCTATTATTGTCGAATTATACATCGGAATATCTGCATTTTCTAAATATATATTACCGAAAACCTTTTGTATCCCTTTATTAAAACCGTATTTAATATTACAAGTAAACTCTCCGCTTTTTATTAAAGATTTCTTAAATAAAAAATTAAGCATCTTTGCAGGTATTTCCCTGAATGTAATTACTGCTATCTCCGTTGGAATAAATTCTGTATTTATTCTGTCAATTTTTCCATTTACTTTTAATATCGGTATTATATTCTTTTTTCCTTCCGAGGATTCCAAATATTTTATATATTCCGCATTATTTATTATTATATTTTTATTGTTTATAGTTATTTCCCCATTAATCTCTCTTAATATTTCACTATCTCCAAGATTTGCTGATAAATATAATATATCTGTGTCTTTGTTAATTTTAATCGTCGGATATATCTTAAAAGAATCTATAGAACCATATATTTTTGTATTAATATTTATATCTCCTGTTATTTTTACAGGATGTGAAAGTGTCATATTAACATTGTTTTCAATGAATGACGGATTTATTGTGATATCAACATCTCCTCTTACTATCGGTATCTTCTTGTAATTTTCAATTTCCAAGTCTAAAGTTATAGGAACCTCTCTTTCCTTTCCTATAAAACCTTTTATGTCTTTTAACAATATTTTTTCACCGCATAAATTTATCATTACCTTTTCCGTGTAAAATGGTATATTCGTCCTTATTTCATTGAATTTTAAGTTTTCTATATTTATTTTTCCCTCTGCACCATCTTTAGAAAAATATACATCAAAATCCATCTCCCCTGCTAAATTTTTAATGCTCTTTAAATTGTTTCTATATTTTACAGGCATTAAATCCATTAATTTATATATCACCCCGACCGAAATATCTCTACCTCTTAAATATAAATTTGCAGTAGGATTTAATGTCCCGAAATTTTCTATCAATCCATCTATATTTAAATCTATTCCACTCGAATCTATTTGCAACTTTTCAAAAATTATATTTCCATTTGACACACTTATTCTTCCTTGGGCTGATGAATTATTTATTTTATGAATAGGAATGATATTTATTTGTGCCTGTAATGAATTTATATCTATCAGATCATTTATTAACTTACATTTTAAACTTAATGTGTGATATATATCGGATTGTATCTTTGGATATGAAACAATACCGTAACCCTGCCCGTATTCTGATGAAAATATAAATCTTAACGTATCTTTTATATTTAACTTTTTCCCTTTAACTTTTATTTCTGTTGTTGTATCCTTTTTATTTTCGGAAATTAATGTCTTAAAATCAGCAGAAATACTCGATTTCCCAATATCCGCTTTTATGGATTTCCCTTCTGCTTCATAACCCGTAAAACAAACTTTGCCTATAACTTTTTCTAAAGGAACTTCATACCCTTTTATAACTATACTATTATTATGTAAGTCTATATGCCCTATTGTATTTAATTTTTTAATTTCTTCATCAAATTCTTTAGAATCATTATTAATGACTCCCTTTAACATCACTTCCGCATCAATATTTCCTTTAATTGATTTTATTGATTTTATTGCTGCACTTACATCATCAAGAACCGGACTTGTATTTATAATGCTTTTTAAAATTGTTGAATTTATTGAATTTGCCATAATTTTTAATTCAATTTGACCGTTTACATCTGACTTTCCTGAGATATTTGCACCATAACCATTTATTTTAACGGTTTTAGAATTAAATATTAATTTCTCTTTTTCAAATAATAAATCCATATTTAAATTTGTAATTAAAGCATTTATTCCTTCAAACACTGTTGAACCGTTTTTAATCTTTACATATCCATCTATTCTGGTATCTGTTTTCTTATTTTTTTTACCTTTAATATGCATTTTTGAAGATCCGGTACCGGATTTTACCGTAAGCTTAGGTATAGGACCAATAGGAAAATCAAAAATTTCACTAACCGGTGTTAATATTTTGCAAACAAGCCATAAGTCTAAATCTTCCGAAGTCGATATATCAAAAATATTCCAATCTTCATCATATATATTGCCCGTTCCAATCAAATTAAAAAATTGATTATTATTTGCTTTCAATTTTATGTCCGTTTTTAACGTCGTTTTATCAAAATCTAAATTTATATCAGCACTGTGTGTACGTTCTATACCTCTTAATGCATGAACTTTCTTTGCTTCTATTTTGCCGTAAATCTTTGGCTTTGAAGCTCTGCCTGTTAATTTTAATTTGCCTGAAATATCTCCTGAAATACCATAGCGTTTTATTAGATTTAATTCCCGGCATATCCCATAAGGAATTATATTTACCAAATTTTCAACTTTTGAATTGCTTACTTCTGTTTGTATGTTTAAAAATGGTTTTTGCTTACCGTAATCAGTTATCAATCCATTTACTTTTATCAATATATCTTCCGCTTTTAATTCAAATTTTTCTATAAACAGCGTTTTTTTATCTGCACTAATTCTCATAAAAATATTTAAAGGAGCTTTTAATATAAATTGCTTTTCATAATCTCCTTCATTGACGGAAAGATTGTTGGCTTTAATGTTAATTTCAGTAATATTTTTTTTGTTTTTCTTTAATATAGAATTGAATGAAATATCAATTTTACCTTTGGAATTTTTTAAATGTACAATATCTTCTAAATATGGTGCTAAACCTTGTAAATTTATATTTTTTATTTGACCGTACGATGAATAATCTTCCAAATTCAATTCTTTAGATAAGAAAAATCTGCTGATTATTTCTATATCATACGAAGAAATATTTCCGTCAATATTCAACAAACCTACTGCATTAAGTTTAGTGAGTTTTTGGCTTAACAAACTTGTTTTAAATTTAGAGCCTTGAAGAAACATAAATTTATTTAAAAATTCATCATTAAAACAAATTTTGTAATCGGATATATCTATGTTAGAAGCACTTAAATCTATATTTAAAGGACTTTTCAGATTTTTAAGCAAATCTGTATCAAAATTAAACAATTTATTTTTATATCTGACCAGTTCTATATCAAGATTATCGGTCTTAAGTTCTTTAATTTTAAATTTTTTAAAAATAAAATAAATTGGTTGTACCTTTATGAACGGATTTTCCGAATCTAAAATTATTCTTTTATTACAATCATAAATATTCACTTTATCTGCTGATAAAGTGAAAGTGAAATCCCGAAATGTCCGCAGACGAACATTATCCACAGAAAGAATTAAACCTGTATGTTTGTAAAAAAATTTTTCTATAGCAGGAATTTTTGAGTTAATATTTATAAATTCAGGCAGATAAACAACATAGAAAATCTGTATAAAAACAAATATTAAAATGAGTATAGCAAACAATTTTAAATACTTTATATACGATTTCATATATGTATATCCGCATATTTACCTGATAATGTATTATAATATTTTTATATAAAAAATTCAAATAAAATTGATAAAGTTGCATTTTGATTATTTATGTGTAAAAATACGATTGATAAATGAAAAGAAGTCTATTTTTTAACGGATAGGATATGGTTAACAATAAGATAGAAATACGAAAATCGAAAATAAAAGATTTTTTTAGTTCGTCACTATTCAAAAATACGATGTTATTACTGCTTTTTGCATTAATTTTTACTTTGCTTTTATCATCAAAACATTTTTTTTTCAAAAGTCTTATAGACGAAAATAATATATCAAGAAAAGATGTTTATGCAGAAAAAATGATAGAAGTTATAGACACATACAAAACAGAACAAAGGAAAAAAGAACTGGCACAAAAACTTGATCCGATAATGCGTCCTGCTGAGGATATGTTTATAATAAACGATTTTGATAATTTAACCGGTTCAATGAGAAGTATTAAGTCATCAGATACAACATACAATGAAAAATATGCAAGAATTGTATCACTTTTAGATTTTTCAGACCCTGAAAAAGAAGATTACATAGCATCATATTTTTTGAATTCATCCGATGAAACCGATGAAGAATTGTTTGCAAAGGCAAAACATACATTGAGGAAAGTTTTATCTCAAGGAATATACGAAAAAGATATATATAATAATAATATAACTAAACTTATTAATCAAAATACCGAAGCAGACTTCACACGAGCACAAGCAAAGCTTATAACGGGACTATTAGAACAAGTAATAGTTCCTAATATGGTATTAGACGAAGAAGCTACCGAAAAAGCAAAAAAATCAGTTACAGATTCGGTAGCTCCAATAAAAGTAATTTTTGATAAAGGTGATAAAATCATATCACAAGGAGAGAAAGTCACAAAAGTTAAAAGAGATGCTCTTTTAAGGGCCGGGTACAGTATTGTTCAAATAAATGCCAAGGGAGTTTTGGGTATTTTTGCATTATTTGTAATCGGTCTATTTACAATAGCCAATTATCTTAAACTGTTTGAAAAGAAATTTTTAAACAGAAAATATATTTCTATAATATTAACGTTATCATTGGGTTTAACATTAATATCAGTTATTATACCTCCGGATTGGTCTGTATATTTAATCCCAATACCTGCTTATGTAATAATGCTTGCAATTTTTACTAACCCGAGAACTGCTTTTTTCATAACAGTAATAATGACTGTGCTGATAGCGTCATCATTGTGGTTACCGTCGGCAAATATGTCGGTATTTATTATAATTGCTCTTTTTGCTGCCGTCTGCACATCAAAAATCAACTTTACAAACAGGTTCCAGTTAATTAAGGTAGGATTTGAAATATCTGTAGTAATGGTTATTTGTATGATGTCATTATCATTATTACAACTTTGTTTAACGGACATTTCGCCAAAAATGTTTATTCCTGACATAATTTTCGGGTTTTTAAATTGTGTATTCAGCGGTATTATTACATTAGGAATGATGCCGTTATTAGAAAATGCATCAGGAATTATTACACCGTTTGGACTGTCAGAATATGGTGATGCAAATCAACCGTTATTAAAGAGATTACAATTTGAAGCTCCGGGAACATTCTCTCATTCTATGTTTTTATCGACTCTTGCGGAAGCGGCAGCAGAAGCTATAGGTGCAAATGCTGCTCTTGCTCGTGTTGGTTCACTTTATCATGATATAGGAAAATTAAAAAGACCTCTGTTTTTTATAGAAAATCAAAACTATTTTGGTATTGAAAACCCACATTGCAAACTTAATCCAAGATTGAGCAAAATGGTTATTATATCTCACGTTAAAGACGGACTTGAGCTTGCTGATGAATATAAATTACCAGATATTTTAAAAGATTTTATTGCTCAACATCACGGAACAACTTTAGTATCATACTTTTACACTCAGGCTGCCCAACAGGAAGGACTTGAGAATGTTACTCAAGATCAATTCAGATATCCCGGTCCGAGACCTCAAACAAAAGAAACTGCAATTGTTATGATTGCTGATACGGTTGAATCCGCTTCAAGAACATTTAAAGAATATTCTCAAGAAGAACTTGAAAAGAAAATTAATAAACTGCTCATTGATAAACTTAATGACGGGCAGCTTGCCGACTGTCCCTTATCGTTAAGGGATTTAAAAACTATTGCTGAAACTCTAAGTAAATCTTTAAGAGCAATTCATCATCAAAGAATCAAATATCACGATAATATTCTTGAAGAACTTGAAAGCAGAGCTAAACAAAAAAATTCATCCAATGATAAAATTTTACCCGAAAATCTGAAGCCTGATACCCAGACTCAAGAAAATCCAAAGGCTGAAAATGAATAAAATATCAACTAATATTTTTATAGAAAATACTTATGAAGATTTTCTTTTTGATGAAGTATCTTTTTATAATGATGTAAAAAAAATGTTTGAATATATGCTGACGCTTTCTGAAATAAAAAATTCTTTTTGTTTAAAAAATTTGCAATATTCAACTTTAACATTTGATATAGTTCTGTGCAATGATAAAGAAATTTGGCGTATTAATAAACAATACAGAAATATTGACCGACCGACCGATGTTATAACTTTTGCTATTTTTGCAGATTCCGAACCTGATAATGTTTTTATTTTTGATGGTGAAATCAATCTTGGTGAAATTATCATTTCTCTTGATACAATAAAAACTCAAGCAGAACAAAATAACACTACAATTGATGATGAATCACGATTGATAGCTGCTCACGGCATGCTTCACCTTTTGGGTTTTGACCATCAAAGTGAAAATGATTATAATTTTGTTGTAGAAACACAGAACAAAATTAAGGCTGTTATAAATGTCTAAATATTCGGAAAAAAGTTTTATTAAAAGTTTTGGCTATGCTATACATGGAATTCGTTTAGCACTTAAATCTCAAAAAAATTTCAGAAGGCAAATTGTTTTGGGTTTTATAGCAGTTTTTGCAAGTTTTATACTACATTTTACACTAATAGAGTTTTGTATTTTGATAATGCTGATTACAATGGTATTAATTTGTGAATTATTCAATTCAGTTGTTGAATTTATGCTTGATTCCGTGTTTAAAAACAAATATTCCAAACTTGTCGGAATGTCAAAAGATATGGCGGCAGGAGCTGTTTGTCTTGCTTCTTTGTGTTCATTATTTATAGGAATATTATTATTCTCAAATAAAATTATACCGTTAATCAAAGGAATATTTTAATGTTGAGTGAAGATTTCTCTGTCGGAGTTGATATTGAATCTGTTGAACGCTTTGAGAAATACTCAAATGACAAAAACTGTCCATTTATTAAAAGGATTTTTTCTGAAAAAGAAATTGACTATTGTTTTAAATCTAAAAATACTTCTTCTCATCTCGCTGCAAGATTTTGTGCAAAAGAAGCCGTTTATAAGGCTCTTTCAGCTTTGGGAAAAAATATTTTTTATTCTGAAATTGAAATATTGAATTGTGAAAATGGTATTCCTAAAATTAACATTTTAAGACCAGGTTTTGAAAATTATATTTTTAAAATAAGCCTTTCTCACGGGAACGGAAATGCTATTGCTTCCGTTATTGTAATAAAATATTAAATTTATTTTTGTAAATATTCATTTATGATACAATTTTTTTAGAAGGATAAGAAATGCATATTTTATTGATTTTTTCGGTTTTATTTACAATTCTTTCTTCCTCTTTGATTACTTTAATTTTTGAAAATAAAAAAATATATAAAGCAATTTGTTGTTTTTCAGCAGTTTTTTTTGCACAAATAGTTATAACTTATGAATTTTTATCTTTATTTTCAATAATCAATCCATTAAACGTAACCATTATTAATTTAATAATACTCGTTATTGCAATAAAAATATATTACAATAAAGGTAAAATGCCTGATTTTAAAGAAGAATTAGAATTTGAGTTTTCTAACATAAAACGTATTTTGAAACACGATAAATGGTTGAAGGCAGTAGTTGTATCTTATGTTATTTTTATAGCAGGTTCTTTAATTTTTATGTATTTTGTTCCAGCAAATGATGAAGATGCTTTATCTTATCATATAGCAAGACTTCCTTTTTGGTATAATGCACATAACATCAATCATTTTACAATTGCTGATATCAGGGCGATTATTATGCCTATCAATTCGGAGATTTTTTATTTTTGGGCATATTCATTTATAAAAAGCGATATTTTTGTAAGATTGTTTTCTTTTCTGTCTTATATTCTTTTAATCTGTTCATTGAGAGGTTTTTTAAAAATTTTAAAAATTTCTGTTAAAACGTCTTTATGGGTTATTATGGCTTTAAGTTCATTACAAAATGTAATGTTTGCAATTACGGGAACTGAAACAAATATATCTTCAGCAGCCTTAATATTAAGTTCATTATTTCTGTTTACGGAAGCACTTAAGAATAAAAATTTTTATTGTATATATTTTGCATCTCTTGCATACGCATTGGCTATTGGAACAAAAACAACCGCAATAATAGTTTTCCCTTCATTTTTTATAACTATAGCCGTAATTTCATATTTATTTAAGAAAAAAGATTTTTATAAATCTTTATTTATGTTTTACTTCTTATTAATAATAAATTTTCTTATTTTTTCAAGTT
This sequence comes from Candidatus Gastranaerophilales bacterium, assembly GCA_947624605.1. Lineage (GTDB taxonomy): Bacteria > Cyanobacteriota > Vampirovibrionia > Gastranaerophilales > Gastranaerophilaceae > RUG841. The sequence continues at coordinate 9,201 of CANQLA010000022.1, forward strand.
ATAACTATATTTTAAAGTATATAGACTTTGGAAATTTCATAACATCGGCAACAGGCACAGAATTACATAAATTTTATGGTGGATTTAAAGGTTTTATTGCCAATATAATCAGGTATACAACTATGTTATTTGATTTTTCGGGAATGCCTTTTGCCGTACAAATATGGCGATTAACGGTTACCATATCAATGTTTATTATGGCATTATCAGGCATTCAGCCTGATATTAACATTATAACGCCTGATACAAAATTTTTGAAATTAGGTAATAATTTTGATAATATATGCGGTTTAGGTGTTTTAAGTTTTTTGGTTTTCATTCCTTCGATTGTGTATGCATTAAAAAAATTTAATTTTTATAAAAAAAATATAATATTTTCAATTACAGCACTTGGTTTTTTAATTAATATTGCCGCATTGTCTTTATCTTTGGGATATATGATTTTTTCCGTAAGATTTATTATGCTCTTCGTTTTAATTGCTTCACCTGTTATGGTTTATATGTTTTCTTTTAGAAAAATGTCCTTTTATAAAAAATTTATAGCAGTAATTATTATATATTCCTTTACTTTTTCATACTACTTTTATGAAAGAAGATTCACACCTTATTTGTTTTATATTTTTTATAAAAATCCGTCTGTAGAAAAATTCAAAAGCCAAATAATGTGTGCAAATATAAATTTTGAGGATCCTTCGCAAGTATGCAAAATAGTAAGGAAAATAAAAGAAGACCCAGGTAATGTTTTATATTTTGCAGGAGCAGGCACAAATATTTATTATCCGAAACATTCCGAAACAAAAGATTTTAAAATTGATTTTGCATTACTTGAACAAACAAAAGAAACAGACTTTAAAAAATATTCATATATACTTATACCGAATATTCAATTAAATACCAATATTCAGGAACTTTTCAGATTTAAAAATAATATTCATATAACAAAAATTGACAATGATGTAATTACTTATGAATTTTCACCTCACATTATTGCAAATTGCAAATTCGTTAACTTTAGAAATCCTGATAAATCACTGCTTTTAACAGCTGATGAAAATAAAATAACTTCTTCAAGATGTTATCTTAAACCGGAAATAATTGAACGGCACGGATATAAATTAGTAGCAGAATTTGAAAGTTATGATAATATTGCTGAAGAAAAAATTCACCTGTATAAAAAGGTTAAAAAAGATAAGTAAAAGTTATGTTTACTTTATACTTAAATTTAGGTATTGAAGGTTATACATATATTTTTCAAATTGATCTCTTGAAACGGTTATTTCTTTATCAGAATTCCAAGGATTAATAATTGTAACGGAATCATCGGTAATATCAGTTATTGAAATAGCATGTCCACCGTTACTGTTACCGGTAATACTAATTTTTTGACCGTCATCTTGATTAATACCATCCAAAGAGATGTTACCATTATTATCGCCTGGACCTGTGAAGGAATATCTTTTCAAGTTTTTATCAATATTGTCGTCTTCGTTGATTTTTATAAATTTTCCGTCATTATTCAAATAATAATCGCCGTTTTTATCTTTAGTATATCCTTGGCTACCTTTTACGGCAGCATAGATAACCAACTCATTATTTTGGGATAAATCTTGAAGTTCATCTAGTTTTTGGTGAATGTCATCTTTCTGCCAGAACAATTTTCCATTACTAACGGAAACCGCTTTTTTGCCCGTAAATAAGAAAAGAACTTGATCCATATTACCGGAATTTAAAGGACTAACATCTTCGGAACCATCATAGGAACCGGTATATTTTACAAATTTAGGCCAGTTTTCATTTTTAAATTTACCTTCTGCACATTCCAATCTAAATTGCTCAAAAGCCATTTCCAAAAGTAGCATATCATCATCACCTTCAGAATACCAGCCTGAGCCTGAACCTGTAACACCTTTACTACTTCCTTCGTGTTTTTTTTCATCAGCACTTTTTATTTCATCTGCAGAAAAAGTATAAGACTTATCAATTCCTGCAAAATTTACAGTATAAGAATTATCATCATCATTGTAAGAAATTGCATTTTTAATAAGCTCACTACCTGTTTTAGTTTTACTCATAGAATTAATTGAAGTGAGGAAATAACAATCACCGGTACCTTGTTGGGCGTTTTTTTCATCCAATTCACCATTAATATCAGGATTGTCGAGAAGTATATCGATAGAATTAATTAAATCATCAACGGTATCAACTCCAAGAAAATTAATTTCATCGATAATTTTATTTATATCATCTTGCGAGAAATTTTTATCACCGGTAGTATCAAGTGCATTTAATTCATTAATACTAAGTTTACTATCAGCATTTGTATCAGCAAGAGCAAATAAGAGATTATATTGAGCTTGTTCCAATTGATTTAATTCGTTTAGTGACTGTGTACCTGAAAAAGATTTAATGAAATTTTCATTATCAAGCGAATCCGTAAAAACCGAATTATTAATACTTCTGTCACCAATATTCGGTAGAGCGGAATTAATATTAGGTACATCAGAAGAAGATTTTGCCGACTTCAATAATTCAGCGGCATTTAAAATTGCATCTTTATTTTGAGATAATTTCAAAAATTTTAATGACATGATTTTTACACATACTTTACATAACAAATAATATCTCGGCTCAAAAAACGAAAACTTAACTAATGACATAGTATTATTAAAAATTCTTTACAAATAAATTTTTTAAAAATATTTTAATAAAAGTCATTTTTTAGTATTATAAATTAGAATAGAGGATAAAAAAATGACAGATGTATATTTAGGAATAGACGTAGGGTCAGTAACAACTAAATTAGCCGTAATTGATACAAACGGTGTTCCTGTGGATTGTTATATGATAAGAACTTCCGGACAGCCCGTAAAAGCGGTGCAAATAGGAATGAAAAAAATATATTCACAAGCTAAAACAGATTATAATGTTTTAGGAGTCGGAACAACGGGGAGCGGAAGAAATTTAGCAGGTGCATTAGTCGGAGCAGATATAATAAAAAACGAAATTACTGCACATGCAGTTGCTGCGAGTACTTATGTACCTGATGTACAAACGATATTGGAAATAGGCGGTCAAGACAGTAAAATCATAATATTAAGGGACGGAATAGTTACGGATTTTGCAATGAATACAGTATGTGCAGCCGGAACCGGAAGTTTTTTGGATCAACAAGCATCAAGACTGAATGTACCAATTGAACAATTTGGAGATGTTGCATTAAAATCTACATCTCCGGCAAGAATTGCAGGCAGATGCGGAGTTTTTGCAGAAAGTGATTTAATCCATAAACAGCAGCTTGGCTATCCGCAGGAAGATCTTTTGTATGGATTATGCCAGGCTCTTGTAAGAAATTATTTAAGTAATCTCGCTTTAGGAAAAGAAATTCTTCCAACAGTTACTTTCCAGGGAGGAGTTGCTACGAATAAAGGCATGGTTAAAGCTTTTGAAGAAGCATTAAACTTAAAGGTAACAGTACCTGAAAATCATCAAAATATGGGGGCAATAGGTGCAGCATTATTAGCTATGGAAAACCACCAGTTTACCGGACAGAAAACCAATTTCAAAGGCGAACACATTGGAGATTTAACCTTCCATTCAGAAACAAAACAATGCAGCGGATGTTCAAACAATTGTGAAATAATTACTATTACTGAAGAAGATCCTGAAAAATCTTTAACTGACGGAAACAAAGCCAAAATTATTGCCAGATGGGGTGGTACTTGCGGTAAATGGGATATTGCATAATATTTATTTTTGAAAATCTTTATCCGTCATAATACATACCGAAGAATCAGACCATACATTTTCAACAGTTTCAATCATATCGATGACAGTATAAATCGGAAGAATAATTCCTAAAATTTCACAAGATGCACCTATTGACGACATAAGTGACAAAGTTAAAAAATAGCATCCCATAGGAACACCGGCATTTCCTATTGCTGCAAATACCGAAATAAAAAGCCAAATTATCATTGTTGTCAAATTTATTTCAATACCTGAATTTTGCATAACAAAAAGAGAACTAATCAATATAAAGGCTGCACAACCGTTCATATTAACGGTTGTACATATAGGCAATACAAAACGCGATATTTCCGGATTGATATTTATTTTATTTTCAACAGTTGTCAATGTCACAGGCAATGTTGCAACGGAACTTTTTGTAAAAAAAGCAACTGCCAACGCAGGCAGCATATTTTTAAAAATATTTATCGGATTAAGTCTTTTCACAAGGAGAAATATAGGGATAATAATAAAAATTTGCAATAAGTTACCTAAAATAACTATTGCAACATATTTACCAAATGTATTTATAATCGAATTTGATACTATTTGCGAGGAAAGTTGAGCAGAAAACGCAACTATTCCAACCGGTAATATTTTGATTAACGCTCTTATCAATGTAAACATTAATTCTTGAACACCAAGCAATAATTTTTTCAAAACCTTTTTATTTTCTGTATCCGGACTGTATGATAATCCGATTCCCATAGCAGCAGAAATTAAAATTATAGAAAGAACATTGCCGCTAAGCAGCGGTTGAATGATGTTATTTGGTATAACGGAAATAAAATGTTCATAATATGTCGTTGAAGCTACTTTATTCGCACTGATATTTGATAAATTTTGGTTAATTATTTCCAAAGGAATATTGTCAGGAGTGAAAATTATGTATAAAACCAGTGCTGTTGTTGCTGCAGCAAAAGTTGTTAACAATGTATATAAAACTGTATGAAAAAATATTTTTCCCATATTTTTTTTTGCACTTAAATCAGATAAAGTTGTAATTACCGCCAAAGATATTGTAGGTACTGCCACAAATTGAAACAATCTTGTAAATACAGCAGCAATGAGATTAAATAAGTTATTTAATTTTGTTATTTCAAAACATCCAAGTACCGTTCCCAAAATTAAAGCTGCAATCCAAATAATAAATTGTTGTGTTTTTTCATTTTGTTTCATTGATGTATTATCTGATTGATTAATTTGATATTGATTATTTGTTTGATTATTCATTTTTCCCCTTAAAAAATGCAGTTTTATTAATTTATTCTTGATTATTTTTGGAAATTTGATTTTCTTGTTGAACTTTAAAAGCAAAATCAACAGATTCCACATCTCTTGCAATTGCTTCTTTTAATGCAAAAATATCTCCCGTTGTAAGACTTGAAAAATTTTTATTATTAGGATTTTTGTATATTTTTTTGAATTTTTCCTGAACATTATATTCAAAACCCGGCAAATTTTTAGTGTAAGCCATATATCTGTAAACTTGTGAAGCTAAAAAAAATGTATCAATTTTCCCTTTTGAAAAAACAAACATACAATTTGTTTTTGTATTAATTATTAACTTTTTATTACTGTATAAAAACAGGATAAAATTAAGATAAAGAGCTTTAAATCCCCTTAAAGGAGTTAAGAAACCTTGTTTTTCATTTATAATTTTTAAGATTTTATTTGCAGATTTTATTTTATAAATTTCCACACCTTGTTGAGCTAATAAGTTAAGTGTTTTTTCGATATCTCCGTAATATTTTTTTATAATTTTGTATGATGAAGTTTCAACCTCTTTTTTTAAAACTTCAGTATTTGATTTAATTTCAAACGTAGCAGCATTATTAACGGAAGCTTTAGAAGCATATTTAGTTGATGTATTTTTTTTATAGAGATTTTTTTTTGATAAGTTCAAAAGAAAATTTTTTATAAAGAGGAGAAAATTTAAGAAAAATTTTTTTAAATGATACATATAATTCCTTTTTTATTCAATAATAGCGTAATAAATAAAATTTGTCTCTAAAAAATAAAAAATTTTTGTAATAAAATTAAATTATGTCAAAAGAAAAATTAACATTAAAGATTGAAAAAATCATATATGGGGGCTTATCGTTTGGGAAAAGCGAGAATTATCCGATATTTATTGAAGGCGGCTGTCCCGGTGATACCGTAAAAATAGAAATAACAAAAAAAAATAAATCGTACGGTTTAGGAAAAATTATAGAAATTGAGCATGCATCTTCAAAAAGAGTAAAACCAATATGCCCGCTTCATAATATTTGCGGAGGATGCGGACTTCAACACATAGAATATGAAGAACAATTAAGACAAAAAACAAATATTGTAAAAGAAACAATATCCAAAATATATGGTCAAGAAGTTACAATATTGCCGATAAAAGCCCCTTTAAAAAATATTGAATACAGATATAAAATTCAATACCCAATTTCGCAAACAAAAGTATCAAAACGTATAATTGCAGGATATTACAAACAAGGAACTCATGATGCAGTAAATATAAAATACTGTCCTGTTCAACCTCAAATTATAGACAAAATAATTGATTATATTAGAGAGAAAGCAGTATTGTCAGGAGTTTCCGGATATGACGAAAAAAGACATTGCGGTATTTTAAGGCACGTAGTTATAAGGATGTCAAAATCAAACGGAAAAATATTAGTTACATTAGTAATCAATGACAACAAAATCAGTCAATCGATAAGAACTTTAGCACAATACATATTTAAATTTGAAAATATTACAGGAGTCGTTGCTAATTTCAATACCCAAAAAACTAATGTTATAACCGGGAAACAAACAAAAACAATCGTTGGAACCGACTATACAGAAGAAAAAATCGGCAGCATAATATACAAAATAAGTTCAAACAGTTTTTTTCAAGTCAATCCGGAATCTGCAGAAATACTTTTTAATACGGCAAAAGATATGATACAAGAGGAAAAAATAAAAAATCCGATTATATTAGATGCATACTCGGGAGTATCGGCATTTGCATTACAGTTAAAAGACATTGCAAGGGAAATAGTTTGTGTTGAAGAAAGTAAATCGTCAACAGAAGATGCAAAATATAACATTAAAATTAACAAAGCGGAAAATATAACAATAATAAATGATGATGCGGCGAAAATCTTTTCTGAATTTGAAAAAGAAGGAAGGCTTTTTGACATAATAATATTAGATCCTCCAAGAAAAGGCTGTTCAAAAGACTCATTAGACTTTGCTGCAAAATTATCAAAAAACATTATAATATACGTGAGCTGTAATCCTTCTTCTTTAGCTGCAGATTTAAAATATCTCAAGGAAAGAGGATTTCAAGCAGAAAAAATACAGCCTGTAGATATGTTTTGTCATACTCCGCATATAGAAAGTGTTGCTTTAATCAAAAGGATACAAAATCGTTGAATACAAAATAAAGTTAATATAAAGGAATTAAATATGATATATGCAACAACAGTAATTTTTGATTTAGATGGTACATTATTAAACACACTTGAGGATTTAGCCGATTCGGTAAATTATGCATTACAAGAATTAGGTTTTCCGGAAAGAAGTGATAATGAAATTAAAAGTTTTATAGGCAATGGTGTTGAACAGTTAATAATAAGGTCAGTACCGGAAAATACATCAGAAGAAAAAATTAAAGAATGTTTAGCTGTTTTTAAAATACATTATATTCATAATTCAAAAAACAAAACGAAACCATACAAAGGAATAATAGAGCTTTTAACAAATTTAAAGAAAAAAGGATTCAAAATCGGAGTAGTATCAAATAAATTTGATAAAGCGGTAAAAAAATTATGTAACGAATATTTTTTTGGGTTAATAGACTCTGCAATAGGAGAAAGCACAAACATCAAGAAAAAACCGTCACCTGACGGAGTAAAAAAGGTAATGGAAGAGTTAAACGCAGACAAAGACAAAACCGTAATGATAGGAGATTCTAAAATAGATATGCAAACTGCCAAAAATGCGGAAATATATTCTGTCGGAGTACTGTGGGGTTTTGATACGGAACAAAATTTAATTGAAGCGGGGGCAAAGGAACTTGTTGATTCACCTGAAAAATTAAATTTTATATTATAATAACAAAAAGAGTCATAAAATGGTTTACGACTCTTTTTAATTTTTAATTTGTAAAAATAATTAATTATTTTAATTTTGCTCTGATAGTAATCACATTCGGCCCATCTTGTCCAAATCTTAAATTAATTTCATATTGCTCATTATTCAAACTAAAGTTTTCCCAAGACTGATTTTCTTGATTAAATTTATATCCGTTTGATAATAATTTTTCATAATAATTTTGAAAAACTTTTTCATCAGTATTTCCGATATAAGCCAAAAATTGATTATCATTATTAATTACTTCAAGAATATTTCCCTCTTCTATACCCGGAATTTTGGAACCCAAACCATCTTTCATCCATTTTTTTATTTTTCCTCTTTTTTGAGGGATATTAGCAGCATCAAAATTAGGATTTATTTTTATATAACCTTGAGTTTCATCTTTTACACCCTCACGAGCATTTTCGGGAACAGCAGTTGTAACTATATAATTATCATTACCGTCAGCTGTATCAGAAGATTGACATCCGCTTACAAATGCTGCAGTTAAAATGAAAAGAGTAATTAATAAAGTTTTTTTAAGCATAAATATCTCCTTTATATATCGTAAACAAAATTTACTAAAAAATATCACAAAAATTTTTAAAAAACAAGTATTTATCTGTTATTATTATATAATAATTGGTATATTTATATTTAAAAGGATTTTTATGAACAAAAATATATGTGTATATTGCTCATCCAGTAATTATTTAAATGAGAAATTTTACAAACTTGCCTATGAACTGGGAGAAAAAATAGCAAAGAATGGAGATAGTTTAATATATGGCGGGTCAAATTGCGGAATGATGGGCAAAGTAGCACAAGGTGTTATTAATAACGGGGGAAAAGTAACCGGAATAATACCGAAAGCAATTATCGAAAAAGGGGTAGTTAACCCGCAAGCATCGAATGTTATTATTTCCAATGATATGAATGACCGAAAACAAATGATGGAGGAAAAAGCAGATATATTCATAGCACTTCCCGGAAGTTTTGGAACTATGGATGAAATATTTCAGGTAATTGTAACAAAGCAACTTTCGTATCATAAAAAAGCTGTTATATTTATGGATATTGACGACTATTATAAGCCATTGTTTGAAATGATGGAAAATTTTTATAAATACGGTTTTGCAAGAGAATATAACAGAGAATTGTATTATATAGCAAATAATGTTGATGAGGCGATAAATTATTGGAATAACTACGTAGAAAAAGAATTTGCATTTAAATATTAGTAAATAGTGAGGAAATTATTAATGAAAAGGAACAATTTAATCATAATTATTTCGATATTAATCATTGAATTAACCACAGCAATGTCAAGCTACGGCTTTACACCAAATAATGATATCGAATATAAGAAAAAACTTATAAAAGACAGTCAAAATCCCTATTATACTTTAAAAAACATGAAATCAATAATGGGTGAAAATGAATTGACATATATAATTAAACGATACGATAAACATCCGGAATTTTATATGTCGGATATAAATGAAAAAGGAGATCAGACTGGTGTAAAAAATTTATCCTACAGAGCAGGATTGCATTCACACACAACATTTTCTGACGGCAAGCTTACAGTTGAAGAAACTTTGAATCAGGCAGCAGAATATGCAGATAAAGTTAAGTTAAAGCACCCTTTTGAAAAATATCCGATGATTATAGCAATTACTGATCATTTTAATACTGAAGGATGCGTAAATGCAATTGATATAATTCAGAAAAATCCTAAAAAATACCAAAATTTAAAAGTAGTTCTCGGAATGGAAACGGAAGCATACTTAAAGCTTCCCTCACAAAGAGAAAAAAGGCAGATACATCTGCTTGCTTTAGCTATAAATCCTTATGAATGGCCATTTAATGAAATGAATTTTGAAGATGCAATGAAACAATTTGGAAAACAATATAAAGAATTAAATTTTTTACCTGAATATAAAGACTTTATAAAAAGAATGCAGACAAAAAAATACGGTCTTGTTG
>CANQLA010000023.1 GCA_947624605.1 Candidatus Gastranaerophilales bacterium
CCGACATATCCCGGAGGAGCTCCAACTAACCTTGCAACCGTATGTTTTTCGGAATATTCAGACATATCAATCCTGATAAGAGCATCTTCATCATTAAACATAAATTCAGCAAGAGCTTTTGCAAGTTCGGTTTTACCAACACCGGTAGGACCAAGAAATATAAATGTTCCAATTGGTCTGTCCGGGTTTTTCAGCCCTGAACGAGCTCTTCTGATTGCATCAGAAACTATATTCACGGCTTCATCTTGACCTACTACTCTCTCGTGTAAGTAATCTTCCATTTTTAAAAGTTTATGTATCTCACTTTCCATAAGTTTTGAAACGGCAATTCCTGTCCATTTACTTACAATTTGGGCAATATCATCTTCATCTATCTCCTCTTTTAACAATTGAGCATCAGGTTCATTTTTTTCTTTAGATTTAGCATTTTCTAATTGCTTCCGAAGCTCTATAAGTTTGCCGTATTTTAGTTCGGCGGCCCTTTGTAAATCTGCTTCACGCTCTGCTTTTTCAATTGCTATTTTTACCTTTTCGATTTCTTCTTTAATTGCAGCTTCCCCTTTTATCGAACTTTTTTCCAGTTCCCATTGGGTCTTTATAATATCAATTTTATTGTTTAATTCATTTAATATTTTATTGATATTTTCTATTTTTTTACAATTTTCATTTGAAGGTTCACTTTGAAGTGCTGTCTTTTCAATTTCAAGCTGCATTTTTTGACGCACCATATTATCAAGCTCTTCTGGCATTGAATCAATCTCAATTCTTAATGAAGAAGCTGCTTCATCAATTAAATCAATTGCTTTATCCGGCAAAAATCTGTCCGTAATGTATCTGTCCGATAGTTTTGCTGCCGCAATTAATGCCGAGTCTTTTATTCTTACTCCATGATGAACTTCATAACGCTCTTTTAACCCTCTTAATATACTTATTGTATCGTCTACAGTTGGTTCATCTACTATGATTGGTTGAAATCGTCTTTCTAATGCCGGATCCTTCTCTATATACTTCCTGTATTCATTTACCGTCGTTGCTCCTATACATCTTAAAACTCCCCTGGCAAGCATCGGTTTTAACAGATTGCCTGCATCAGTTGAACCTTCAGCTGCACCCGCTCCAACTACAGTATGAAGTTCATCTATAAACATTATAACCTCTCCGTTAGATGATTCTACTTCTTTTAATACGGCTTTTAACCTCTCTTCAAATTCTCCTCTGAATTTTGCTCCCGCTATTAATGCTCCTATATCTAACGATACCAGTTTCGTATGTTTCAGACTTTCCGGAACGTCTCCTCTGATAATCCTTTGTGCAAGACCTTCTACAATTGCCGTTTTACCAACACCGGGTTCTCCAATAAGTACCGGATTATTTTTTGTCTTTCTGTTTAATACTTGTATTATTCTCCTTACTTCTTCATCACGTCCGATTACAGGATCTAACCTGCCCTGCTTTGCCGCTTTGGTCAAATCCGTTGAATATTTTTCCAATGCTTTATATGCATTTTCTGCATTTGCACTGTCTGATTTTTGATTCCCTCTTATTTCCTTCATAACCTTTAAAATCTTATCTTTTGTTACGTTAAATCGCCCTAAAAATTCACAAATACCTCCTTGTTCCGTCATTGCCAGTAAAATATGTTCTATTCCTATAAAAGAATCTTTCAAAATATCTGCCTGTTCTTTTGCTCTGTCAAACATTGTGACGGTTCCCTGCGATAAAAATAATTGTCCATTCCCGGCTACTGTTTCTACTCTTGGAAGTTTTGCCAGCTCCGATTGCATTTCTGATTTGAAATTTATTCCCTCAATTCTTAATGATTTAAAATAATCTCTCGCAACTCCCTCTGTATCTTCACTCATCGCTTCAAGAATATGTATCGGCTCTAGTTGCGTATTATGATTTTGATACATCAATTGCTGTGCAGAATATACCACCGTTTTTGTATAATCTGTTAATCTGTTAAAATCTATCATTTTTACCTCTTTAATTACTACCTTATATTTTTATTTTAATTGGTATTTAACAAAATTCGGTAAATTTTATTTTTTATTAATTATTTATATATCCTTTTATATTCCCACTTTAAAATTTGTTTATAAATTATTTGATTTTATATTGGTATAACTACTGTTAATACTCCCCATCGTTCATTTTGAAAAGTATATATCTTTCCATTATGCAGTTTTATTATTTCCCCTGCATATACTAATCCGCTGTTGTATCCGAGTTTCTCATATTTGTCATTAGAATTTAATGTGTATTCATTGTCAAAAAAATACTTTTTTAATACTTCCGATTCTGATTTAAAAGAAAAATGTATGGAATTTCTTTGTTTCTTTGCGTTTATTTGTATTGATTTATTAACACACCTCTCATTAATTTGATATATTATGTTAACAAATGCCTTTGTCAATGTATGTAAATCTATATTTATATTTAAATTTTGCAGTTCATCATTTATAACAATTTTATTGTTTTTGGATTTTAAAAACTTTTTACTGTCATCTTTTATACTTTTAATAAAATTATTTGCCGGTACATTATCTTTCAAAATATTATTTTGGAAAATTTCAATAGTATTTTCATCAATAATATTCTTTAATAATGTATAAGAGTTCTCACACGAATTTAAAATTTCAGGTAAAAGAACTTTATTTTCATCATTTTTTATTATAAGCTTAAGTGCCATTATTTGAGATAAAACTAAAGTCTTTAAATCGTGCTGCAAAAATGAAAGTAGATTGTTTGCTTTATTTTTATATTTTTCTAATAATGTTTTATCCCTAATAAGAAATAAATAACCTTCAACTGAGTTATCATCGATAAAGATTTGTTCAATAAATATATCTACATATTTTTTAGAATTATTTATTGTTAAAAACCTTGAATACACAGAACTTTTTTGTTCAATTTGTTTTTTGTTTAATTTAAGTTTAGACAAAATATTAATATGTTGAGATAAGGTTTTAGAATTAGAAAATATAATGTTTAAGGCATTATCTGTGATAATTATATAATCTTCCGTATATTTTATTAACTTTTCAAAAATCGCCTTCAAAAAAGACAGTTCATTTTTTAAAATATAATCATCATAAGAATTAACTTTGTAATAAAAAGTGTTTTGAAGCATTTCCACCCCTTTTTACCGGATAGTTTTATTATTAATTTTTTATAATTTTAAATGTATATAAACATCTTGTATATTAGTCAAGTGTCTAATTTAAATACATAAGTATAATAATCGAAAGTTTATAAAAAAATTTTCAAAAGATACATTTAAAAAGAAATATGAGAATAAGAAATTAAATAATGTATACACAGGCATTAAAAGCAATAATACAAAAGTCCGATTATAAAAAAAGCACATTATTCATACTAAAACTATGGAGATAATAAATAAATTATTACAAGTATTGGGTGAAACAAAAAAATTAAAGGTTGATAAATGGAGTCTAAATCACGAATATTCAACCGGAATGAAAAAATGGATAGCAAAAATAGTACCCGCACAATTACTTGTAAGAAGTGTAAAACAGGCAATTGAATCTCTTGTAACAATAAATGAAAGCGGAAATTTTTATCATACATTTCCACCAATAATAGAAACTCCAAATTATGGAGATAAATGGGGAAGATGTGCAAATTACATAGAGATAAACAATAGGGCAATTGCCGAGATGAAAGGTAACAGAACTACTAACGGAATATTAAGCACAATAAAAATTCTCCCTGCAATTCCGCCGTCACCAAAGAGCTGGGCAAATTGCATAATACTTTCACAAATTTTTCCGAATATATACGGCGACGGATATAATAAAGGACCTTATGAAGAAAACTCAATATATGGAATTAAACTTAATACGGGATATAGTCATAATATAATTTCAACAGAAATAGAAAAAAAAATATCACCGTCTGAACAATTTACAGCGTTTAATCATCTTGCACATATTCACGGATTAAAAACAGGTTTCAGAACAGTAATATCAGCAGACCAAATCAAAGTTTCAAATAACAAAGGCGGAGATGAAACATTTGATTGGAACAAAGATGAACACGTACAATTATTTATTAATGAACACGTAAAATTGATAAAATCAGGTTTTGAAGCAATTTTCATTGATTCCGCAAAACATATCGGAGGATATGAAATGGAAAATTATACAGGAGTAGGAGCTTTACCAGGATACGAACAAATGCAGTATATCCTATTTGAAATAAGAAGTCGTTCAAAAGTTTCAACAGTAAGTTTTGTCGGAGAAAAAAGTACAGGAGATTTCAACAGATATAAGAATTTAGGATTAACAACAGGAACAGGATTTATAGAACCTATAAATTATGAAGAAGTAAAATATTGGTCACAAAAATTCAAATACAGTAAAGAATATGCACCCGGAGTAGAGGTATCAAACGATAACGACAATGGGGGAAGAAGTTATGAAGACAGACTAAACAGAATAAATTCTTCACTGTTCGGATATGAATATCCAAGTGATAAACTTGCAAGTTTTATGCAGATGGAAGATATTTTTCCACTGAGATATGACACAAATACACATCATTTAATGATGACAAATCCATCTTATTCAACAGACGGAAGTGTAAAAAGTCATTGGGAAAATCTCTTTGCCAAAGATGACGGGAAAATGTACAATGCAAAAGTAGCAGATTTGTTCAAATATGTTATGTATTTATAAAAATGAAAATTGAATTTTTATTGAAAAACATGAATAAACATGATAATATTATTTTATGTTTATATTTAATAAAAAATTTATTTTAATTTTAGCAGTTATTTTTCAAATTAACAGTTGTCTGGCATCTGCTGAATATGATTCCGGAATGAAGGCATATAACAGCGGACATTATTCTTTGGCTAAGGGAATGTTTCAAAAAGCAATTCAAGTCAATGGTAAAGATGTTAATGCAAGATATATGTTAAGTCAAATTTACGTTAAAGAAAAAAATTATTCAGCCGCCAAAACTCAATATGAATATATAATGAAAATTGCACCGACATCTCAGGCAGCTCAATATTCAAAAATTGGTTTGGATTTAATTGAAAATCGAGGTAATAACAATACAGTAGCCTCTGCTAATAATTCAACAACAGTTCAAACTTCGACAAATACCACAGGCAGTATAACAAATACTACAGGTGGTGTTACA
The DNA here is from genome assembly GCA_947624605.1 of Candidatus Gastranaerophilales bacterium. Lineage (GTDB taxonomy): Bacteria > Cyanobacteriota > Vampirovibrionia > Gastranaerophilales > Gastranaerophilaceae > RUG841. The sequence continues at coordinate 5,173 of CANQLA010000023.1, forward strand.
AATACTACGAGCAGTATTACAAATACTAAATCGGTGCCTTCCGTAAGTAATGTACAAGGTCCTGCTGATAATCTTTTAGATAAGATTAATACTGATACTATAAAAACCCCTAACCCTCAAAATTCATTGTTAACGTATCATTATTATATTCCGAGTTCAGTCAAAAACAAAACTAATTATCCGGTAATAGTATATGTACATGGTATGGGCGGAAACGGAAAACAAGATTTTTTACATGATGATGTATTACAATTTGCAGATAAAAACGGGTTTGTATTAGTAGCACCGACATTTAAATTTAGTGAAAATGATTTTCAAAAAGAGCAGAGCTACCAATATCCGAAAGCATGGGCAGGACAGTCTGTTAAAGATATTTTGGCAAGATTAAAAAGTAAGAAAGTAAATTTTAAAAATATTTATTTTGTTGGTTTTTCTGCGGGTGCTCAATTTGTATCTCGATTTGCCGTTCAAAATCCGGATTATTTAAAGGGATGTGTAATCTTAGGTTGTGGTGCAAAAATAGTTCCTGAGAAAAAACAAAGTACGAGATTTTTCTTTGGAATAGGAGAAAATGAAGAACAATTCAGAAAAGACAGTTATAATGCATTTGTTCAAGCATCAAGCTCTTTGGGTATTGATTTAACGGCTAAAACTTATCCGAAGTTAGGACATGGTACAAATCAAGACGAATTTAACGATTTTATGAATTTTATTCTTGAAACCGAAAATAAAAAATAACAATTAAAAAAGTTAAAATAATAAAAAGTCCGGCTTATGAAAGTCAGACTTTTATTTAAGTTAAACATCGGGATACAGACCGTCAACAATGCTCGTCGGGGTTTCGCCATAACTGCTTTCGTCAGTATAATAAATGCTATAATTACTAGCTTTTACACCGTTAAATTGAGTATCAAGTTTTTGGCGTTGTGATTTATAACTAAAGGCTTTAATTTCGGCATCAGTAACTTTTCCGTCGTGATTTGCATCAATTTGGTCAAAGTATTCTAATATTTTAGAATAAGAGTCAGTACCCGACATTGAAGAACATAAATTAGAAATTTGTTCTTTTGTCAGACCTTGAGATTTTAAATCGTTTGTTACATTTGTAAGTTCGTCAACTGAAATGATTCCGTCGTTATTTTTATCCATATTGCCAAAATTTGTTGTCAAGTATGAAACAAATGAGTTACTTGTACCACCCAGCTGATTTAAAACGGCGGGTGATAAATTTGTTAAATTTGAAACTTTTAAACCTGAACCGTCAGAATTTTGCGAAGATAAAACTCCATATGCATTTGTCAAACCTGATACGGCTGAAGAAATCAAACTGCTTCCGCTTAATACGCTCATAAACCATCCTTTTCTTTACTGTATTTGTTGTCAATTTTATATTAATAATATTTTGAGAAAAGTAAACCATATATTTGAACTATTTTTAAATAGTTATTAAATAGTAAATGTTCTTTTATAATATAAGAAAATACCTGCGGAAGCAATAACAATATTAGGAAGCCAAGCCGCCAAAACAGGCGGTATGATTTCAGATTGACCGAAAGAAATAGAAAAGGCTCTAATTAAATAATAAAAGAAGATAATCATTATACTAAATAAGAAACCTCTATTATATCGTACTCTTGGAGGAGTAATAGCTAAAGGCACTCCCAATAAAACAAGAACTACAGAGGTAAGAGGAAACGCTGTTTTATCCCACAGACTAATTGAGTTTTCTATAAATTCTTTTTTGGATAGAGATTTATTTTCATTATCGGCAAACAATAATTTTGAAAGTTTAAAGAAATTATGTGTTTGACCCTGGTCTCCTGAAAATAGTGCTTTATTAATATCAGACCCAAAATCAACAACGGTTTGTTCAAACCAAGAAGTACTTAAATTTTTTCCCTTTGGAGTGATGGTATAAGCAGATGCATCTTTAAAAATCCATCCGTTTTCAGCAGATGTTCCTGTTTTAGCCTGAATTATCTGTATTGCATTTGAATCTGAAACGTCTAATATAGAAACGTTTTTGAATTGTTTATCCAAACAATCTTCAACATAAAAGAGTCTTTTTAGTTGAATACCGTTTTGAAGTTCTTTTAGAGTAAAATTTTTCTTTCCTTTTGGAATATGTTTTTGTGAAACAGACCACATTGATAAATATCTTGATTGTTGAGTTGTAATAGGGACTATTGTTTCATTAATAAAAAAGGTTAGTAATGTAGTAAATAACGCAAAAATGAATATTGGTTTTGCAATTCTGTTTATACTGACTCCGCAAGCTCTCAGAACAGTGATTTCTGAAGAAAGACACATTCTATTTACTGTCATAACTGTTGCAAACAAAACACTTATAGGAATAGTCATTACCATTACAGTCGGTAAATTTAATAATATTAACATGAAAGCAATTTTAACGGGCATACCGAAAACTGAAATTTGTTTAATTAGTGTGGTAAAAGTATCTGAGGCAAAAATGATAGAAGTAAAGATAAATACACCAAATATAAAAATTTCAAAGACTTGTTTAAGTATATAAAAATCCAAATAAGTTAAATTAAATTTTTTCATAATAGAATTGTACTTCAAAAATTATTTATATCAAAATTATTCTTGAATCTCTTTAATTTTGTTATTTAAATTATTAATTATATTGTCAGTTGTATCTTTTCCTGTAAGAATTTCAACAAGAGAATTATTAATAAGTAAAATAATATTTTTTTTACAGCGTTTATTTTCAATAGGATTGATAGTATTCATTAATTGAGATGAACTAAGATTTCTGGCTATATCTTCTTTAGAGTCGAATTTTTTAAAGAAATCATCCTGCAATGCCATACTATTAACCGGTAATATAGATATGAGTTTAGCAAATTGAATTTGGTTATATTTATTAGTTAAAAAAACGGCAAAATCTAATGCATCTTTTTTATGTTTAGCCTTTAAGGGAATAATCAAATTCATAACAGAAAAGTCATACAGACCGGAAGTTCCGGTAATTTGATTAGACAGAACAGTTTTATCAAATATATCAGGAGCGTTTTCTTTAATAATGTTTAAAAAATTAGCACCTGCTTGCAAAAAGATAATTTGACCGGATATATATTTTTCAAGAGCTTCTCTATGTCCCTGGGTTATGGATTCTTTTGGTATCAAATTTTTCAAATATAAATCCTTATACATTTCAAAGATTTTTACAGATTGAGGACTTGAAATATTATCATAAATATTGATATTGTTTTTATTTAAAATTTTTACAAAAGTATCATTTTCATTAACAGTCGGCATATCAATAAATACACCGTTTAAATTGTGTTTAACAGCAATATTATATAATTCATCATATGTTTTAGGTATAGATTCTATTCCGTATTTTTTCATTAAATCAGAATTTGCAAAAGTAATTGCAGAAGTAGCATAAAAAGGAATAGCAAAGAATTTACCATTATATGATAGACTTTTGTGCAGTGAAGCCGGAAAATCAGACATAACATTTTTAGGAATTTCCATAAGTGCATTTTTTTGTGCAGCTAAAACAGAAAAATCAGGAGTTAAATTAATTAAATCCGGAGGATTATCAGATAATAATGCTGCTAAAGTTCGTTTTTCACCTTCTGAATACGGAACATCAACCCATTTAATTTTGACATTGGGGTGAGTATGTTCAAATTCAGCAATGATATTTTTAATATAAAAATCAAATGAACCGAGTTGAAGAGTCCAAAAGACGAGTTCATTGTTATTTTTTTTTAAATTGAAGGAAAAGAAAAATGAAAATAACAAAACAGAGGATAAAATTAAGATAAGAGGAATTTTTAGTTTCATAGAATATGCATTAATTGAATTATATAATATAATAATAATAGAAAAACGGCAGAATGTAAAAATGAATTTATTAGATGAGTTGAAAAAAAATAACAGACAAATACCATTAGCTGAATTATTGCGTCCAAAAACATTTAATGAATATTTGGGACAAAGTATTGTAATAAAAAAAGACTCAGCACTATCAGTATTGATAAATTCTGATAGATTATTTTCGGTAATATTTTGGGGTCCGCCTGGATGTGGAAAGACAACATTAGCAAGACTAATAGCGGACAAGATTAATGCGGTATTTATAGAACACAGTGCCGTTACATCAGGAGTGAAAGATATAAGAGAAACGGTCGAAAGAGCTGAAGAAAATCTGTTATATGGAAAAAAGACAATACTTTTTTTAGATGAAATACACAGATATTCTAAGACACAACAAGATGCGTTGCTTCCGCATGTAGAGAAAGGTACGATATATCTTATAGGTTCGACAACGGAAAATCCGTCATTTCAGGTTATTCCGGCATTACTTTCAAGAGTTAGAGTTATAAGGATGACTCCGTTAAGTGATGAAAATATCCTGAGTATAGTTGCGAAAGGATTACATTATTTGAAAGAGAATTACAGCAACGCAAAAATACAGCGAGAGATACCGGAAAAGATAGTAAATTATGCGAGAGGTGATGCACGAGCAGCACTAAATATTCTTGAAGATTTATTTTTTAGTGCAGAAATGAAAGACGGAATCAGAATTTTGACATCAGAGAAGCTTGAAGAACTTGCACAAACGACGTTAATAAAATATTCGCAAGATGATCATTATGATATGGCATCTGCATTTCAAAAAAGTCTGAGGGGTTCAGATAAAGATGCAGCGATATATTGGTTAGCGAAGATGATAACAGCAGGGGAAGATCCGAGATATATTGCAAGAAGGCTAATTGTATGTGCATCGGAAGATATAGGAAACGAAGATCCAAATGCATTAAACGTAGCAATGAATGCATACCAAGCAGCGGAATTATTGGGTATGCCGGAAGCGAGGATTCCGCTTGCACAAGCGGTAGAATACGTTGCTTGTGCACCAAAATCAAATAGAGCAATTTGTGCAATAGATGAAGCTATTGCAGATATATTGGGCGGTAAAAATTATTCTCCGCCCATGCATTTGAGGGATTCACATTACAAAGATGCCGGAAAATACGGATTTGGTATAGGATACGTATACACTCATGAAAATCCTGAATATAAACAACAGTTTATGCCTGATGAACTAAAAGATAAAAAATACTTTAAATAATAAGTTAAAAAAATAAAGATGAAAGAAGGATAAAATGGATTATTGTAATCAAGACTTCATACCGCAAAAGGATTATGGAAATCAACAAATTACAATTATGTATATAAATGACATACACGGGGATGTTGTAAGAATAGGGAAAATGCTGACAGCAGAAAAATACTTTTCAAAACAAAATAAAAAGTCCACAAGACTAATACTTGCAGGGGGAGATTTATATTTAGGAAAGAACAAATCCAGAAATAATGCAGTTACGAAAATTTTGAATTTAACAAAGTTAGAATATACGGCACCCGGTAATCATGAATTTGATGGAGGTTCGGAATATCTTTCATCGAATTTAAAAAAGGCAAAATTTAAAGTAATAGGGACTAATTTAGTTATACCTGATGGAAATAAGTTAAAAGAGCGGCTAAAAGACAAGAAGCTTGTTAGAAGCGATGTAATAATTAAAAATGGTACAAAATTCGGATTATTAGGAGCAGCACCTTCAGATAAAGATATAGGAGCATTGGATAATCATAATAAAATTTCTGCAATGAATATAGAAGACACAATAAAAGCAATTAATAATGAAGCAAAAAAGCTTGAAGAAGCAGGAATTAACCGAATAATTCTTTTAAGTCATGAAGGATACGGTTGCAAAGGGGATATAAAAATAGCAGAAGAAACAGAAGGAATAGATATAATAATAGGCGGACATACACATACAGTTATAGACGGAATAAATGAAAACGGAAAATTAAAGAACCTTGTATATTCAAAAAGATGTGAACCTGTAGTTATAACACAAGCAGGGAGTGATAACGCAAATGTAGGATATTTAGATGTACTTTTTGATACAAAAGGAAGAATAATAAAAGACAAAATTAAAAACAAAATTGTAAGTCTGGATAAATATGAAAGTTCGTCAAAAGCAGACAGAATATTAAAAAGAGCGGTAGGAGAGAACGAAGTTATTACAAAAGTTGACATACCATTCATACCGCAAGAAGAGAAAGAAGAAAGAGAAACAGAAAATCCTTCGGCAAATATACTAACGGAAGGAATGCTAAGACGCGGCAGAACGGCAGGAGCAGAAGTAGCATTAATAAACGCACCGAGTATGAAATCATCAAAAGTTAATAACGAATTAACCACATACGATGTAAAGTACAGGATGCTGCCATATAATGATAATATAATAGTAATTTCACTTACAGAGAAACAATTTGTAGATTTGTTAAATATGCAGGCAAAAACGATAATAAATGAGGGAGGTTCACAAATGCTTCATTGTGCGGGAATGAAATATACAATTTCAAAAAAAGAAGCAAGAGCGAACAAAACATGCGTAAAAGATATCTGTATAAAAGATAAAACAGGTGAATATACAAGGAAAATTGACGAAAAAAATCCAAGCAGTACTAAAAGGGTAATCTGTGCAATAAATGACTATCTTCCGAAAGAATCGAGATTAGAACCAATATTTAAAGGAGTAGAATTAAAAAAAGTAAAGAAAGTCGGCAGAGAACAGGAAATATTTATAGAACAAATAAAAATAAACGGAGGATATAAAGCTGTAAAAGACGGAAGAATAACAGTAGAATCAATATAAAATATAAATTCTTGAAAAAAAAAATGCAAAAGTTCTTCTTAATTTTGAAAAGAAAATCTGAGCGAAGAAAAAAGTAAATATATACTTTTAAAAATGAAGCGGAAAATACAGCACAACAATAGTGAATAATATCACTATTTATATAAAAAATATACGGAAAACATACTGCTATTATGTAGTAATTTCTTGTGTTGACAAAACAAATTACTGATGATATAAAATAGCTATAGGGAAATAAATCACTAATTATTATAAAGGAAATACACAATATGTTTAAAAAACAAGAGAAAGCGGATATTACAACAGAACTTATAGATACTCCTGAAGCCCTTAATAAACTTATAGAAAGAGTAAATAATGCTCAAAAAATTTTTGCAGGGTATTCACAAGAAGAAGTGGATAAAATCTATAAGGCAGCGGCAACTGCCGCAAACAAGGCACGTATTCCATTAGCACGGATGGCTGTTGAAGAAACGGGAATGGGAATAGTAGAAGATAAAATAATAAAAAACCATTATGCATCAGAATACATATATAATAAACATAAGAATACAAAGACGTGCGGAGTTATAAAAGAAGATAAGGCAAACGGAATAAAAATAGTAGCAGAACCGTTAGGAGTTTTAGCAGGAATAGTACCTACAACAAACCCGACATCGACAGCGATATTTAAAGCATTAATTTCTATAAAGACGAGAAATGGAATAATATTTTCGCCCCATCCGAGAGCAAAAAAATGTACAATAGAAGCTGCAAAAATAGTATTAAATGCGGCAGTAAAAGCGGGAGCACCCAAAAATATAATAGGATGGATTGACAATCCTTCAATAGAATTATCAGGACAGTTAATGCAGCACAAAGATATCGCCTGTATTTTAGCGACAGGAGGACCGGGAATGGTTATGGCAGCATATTCATCCGGAAATCCCGCATTAGGTGTAGGTCCCGGAAATACTCCCGCATTGATAGACGAAACAGCAGATATAAAGACAGCAGTATCTTCAGTACTTATGTCAAAAACATTTGATAACGGGATGATATGTGCATCGGAACAATCAGTAATTATAGTAAGCAGTATATATGAAGATGTAAAGAAAGAATTTGAAAAACGAGGAGCATATATATTAAACGAATCAGAAATACAGAAATTAGTTGACTTACCAATAATTGATCCTAAAAGAGGAACAGCAAATGCGGAAATTGTTGGGCAATCTGCTCGCAGAATTGCAGAACTTGCCGGTTTTTCGGTTCCGGATAATGCAAAAGTATTAATTGCAGAAAGAAATGAAGTAAATTGGGATGATCCTTTTTCGAGAGAAAAATTATCACCGGTTCTTACAATGTACAAATCAGCAGATTTTGAAGAAGCGGCAGAAAAAGCATATTATTTAGTTTCAAGAGGAGGAGCAGGTCATACATCGGTACTTTATACAGATGATAGGAAGTCAGACAGAATAAATTTTTATGCCAAGAAGATGCCCACTTGCAGATTATTAATTAACCAACCGTCAAGCCAAGGAGGAATCGGAGATTTATACAACTTTAAATTAGAACCTTCACTAACGCTTGGTTGCGGTTCTTGGGGAGGAAATTCCGTTTCGGGTAATGTTGGAGTAAAAGATTTATTAAATTACAAAACTGTTGCAGACAGGAGGGAAAACATGCTTTGGTTCAAAGTTCCGCCGAAAATGTATTTTAAAAGAGGTGCAACTGATTTAGCATTAAAAGTTTTAAAAAACAAAAAACGTGCATTTATAGTAACAGACAGATATCTTTTTAATTCAGGTGCAGTATATAATATTACCAATGTTCTTGATGAAATGAATATAGATTATCAAATATTTTTTGATGTAAAACCGGATCCTACATTGTCAACAATTAATGATGCACTTGCAATGATGAGACCGTATGAACCTGATTTAATAATTGCGTTAGGTGGCGGTTCTCCGATGGACGCTGCAAAAATTATGTGGTTAATGTATGAACAACCCGATACTGTATTTGAAGATATTTCGATGAGATTCATGGATATAAGAAAAAGAGTATGTCAAATTCCTGACTTAGGAGTGAAAGCATCACTTGTTTGTATTCCGACGACATCAGGAACCGGTTCAGAAGTTACACCTTTCGCAATAATAACAGATGACAAAACCGGAGTAAAGTATGCAATTGCAGATTATGCATTGACTCCTTCAATGGCAATAGTAGATCCAAACTTTGTTGACGGTATGCCAAAAGGTTTAACTGCCGCTTCGGGCATTGATGCACTTGTTCATGCAATTGAAGCTTATGTTTCTTGTATGGCAACTAATTTTACTAATTCAAATGCATTAGAAGCTTGTAAATTAGTATTTAAATATTTAAGTCGTTCATATCACGAAGGTGCAAATGACCCTTTAGCAAGAGAAAAAATGCATTATGCCGCAACAATTGCCGGAATGGCTTTTGCAAATTCTTTTTTAGGATTATGTCACTCAATGGCTCATAAATTAGGAGCAATGTTTCATGTTCCTCACGGTGTTGCAAATGCTTTGTTAATAAGACAAATTATTAAATATAATGCTACCGATTGTCCTAAAAAACAGGCAACATTCCCTCAGTATAAATATCCTTGTGCAATAGATAGATATGCTCAAATTGCTGATGAATTAAAATTAGGCGGTTCTACAAATGAAGAAAAAACCCAGTTATTAATAGATGCGGTTGATAAATTAATGAAAGACATTGAACTTCCAAATTCAATAAGAGAATTTATCGAAAAAAACGGTAAAAGTGAAGCTGATTTCTACGAAAAATTAGATGAAATGGTTGAGTTAGCATTTGATGATCAATGCACAGGTGCTAATCCTGTTTATCCTTTAATGAGTGATATAAAAGAGATTTATATCAAAGCATTTAACGGTGAATTTTAATTTTTTTAAAAAGTCCGTTTAATACGGACTTTTCTTTTATAAAGGTAAAATTTATGGATAAAAATCTATCAGGCAAAGTAATACATAGATTAACACAATATCATTGTATTGTTATGAATATGGAAGAACAGGGTAAAGATGTAGTTTCCGGTCCTTGTATTGCAAAGCTGTTAAAGATAGATGATTCCCAAGTTCGTAAAGATATGAAAATTCTCGGAAAAGCAGGCAAAACTAAAGTCGGTTATAAAGTAAGTGAAATGAAACGTATAATCGAAAAAATATTGGGATTTGAAAAAGCAAAAGATGCATTTATTGTTGGTTCAGGTAATTTAGGTCTTGCACTTGCTAAATATGATGATTTTAATTTTTACGGATTTAAAATTCGTGCTATGTTCGATAATGATCCGTTAAAGATAAATATTGCCGTTAATGGGAAACAAGTTTTTCATATTTCCAAACTTCCGGAATTGGCGAAAAAGATGTCTGTAGAGATTGCTGTATTAACTGTACCAAGAAAATTTGCACAAGAAACTTGTGATTATTTAGTAACTTCCGGAATAAAATATATTTGGAATTTTACTCCTACAGTTTTAGATGTGCCTGATAACATACAAGTATGGAATGAAAACTTGATTGGAAATTTTTTACAATTTACCAAAGATATATAATGACCTGTAAAAAGACCGCAAAGACCGCAGGTTCTGCGATTTTTGCGGTCTTTTTATTTTAAAATATTATTTATCGTTACGATCTATTTTATTAATCAGAATACCCAAAATTGCTAATATAAGAGAACCCCAAAGTGCATTTAAAAATCCGTCAACTGAAAATCCAGGAGTAATATATGCCGCAAGCTTTAACATAAATGCATTTATTACAAGAGTAAAAAGCCCCATTGTTAAAATATTCACAGGAATTGCTATAAACATAACAACAGGTCTGATGAATGCATTAATCAAGCCCAATACCAAGCCGACTGCAAGTGCATTCAAAAAACCATTTACGCTTATTCCGGGAATAATCCAGGCTACAAGCATTACTGCAAGCGAAAATAATATCCATCTAATTAACAAATACATAAAACCTCCTCATTTTTATAAATTATATTACTTATAAAATGAACAAACATTATGCTATTGTATAATTATAATTGATTATCTATTCTGCAATCCTTTTTGTATTTTCAATGTCTCTTTGTCTGCCTTTTAAAACTCTTGTTATAGTTTTTTCTTTTTTGATTTGTTGAGTTGAATCGTTAATAAGAGCATTAAAGTCAACATTGTTTGCTACCCAATAAAGACCGTAAGCAAATGCTATAAAAAGTATAATTTTAATTATGTTTGCCATATATTTTTTTCCTTATAGAAATATGTTATGTTAATTCTAAACAATAGTACTATACTATAAAGGATAAAAAAATGTTATTGACTATAATTGCTATAATATTAAGAATTTTTGCAAATCCGTTTGCAAATATGTTTGAAAAAAAAGTATCAATGAGCGGTTCATCAATTTTTACAAGTTTCTATTCGTATTTAATAATGGGAATTTTTTGTATTCCTTTTGTATTTTGTTACAACTGGAAGTCTTTACCTTTTGATTTTTGGAAATATGCAATTATAGCAGGAGCTTTATGTGCAACAGGAAGAGTTTGTATGGTAAAAGCACTTCAATTGGGCGAATTATCAATTCTTGGTCCTATTAATTCATATAAATCAGTTGTAGGATTGTTCGTTAGTATCTTTTTGCTTGGAGAAATCCCAGGCATATTCGGAATAATTGGAATTATTCTGATTATTTACGGAAGCAAGTTTATTTTCAACACAACAAATGAAGGTTTTTCATTAAAATTATTAAGAAGAAAAGATATTCAATTAAGAATAGCCGCACTGATTTTAACAGGAATAGAAGCTGTTTTATTAAAAAAGGTTATAGTTTTATCAAATGTATCAATATCTTTTATCATGTGGGCTTGGACAGGTACTTTTTTTACTTTTGTAATAATCTTATTAACACGAAGGAAATTTGTTCCGATAAAAAATTTTCAAATACCGATGTATTTTGTAATTTGTATAGGTCTTACTTTAATGCAATTATCTACAAATTTTGTATTTAAACATATGAAAGTAGGTTATGCCCTCGCTCTTTTTCAGCTATCTACCATTGTTAATTTATTTTTCGGAATTAAATTTTTCCACGAACACAATTTTATTAAAAAACTTACAGGAACAATTATAATGATAGCAGGTTCTATAATTATTATTCTTTGTCCGTAAAAATATAAATTTATATTTCAACATTACTCATCATTTCAATCAATGTTGAAATAGTATTATCCATACTGACACTGTCAGAAACTCTTTGTTGAAGGAAAGCATTTATTTGAGGCATATATTCAATCGCAACATCAAGACGGGGATTGCTGCCCGGGTTATACATACCAACATCAATCATATCTTTATTTTCACGATATAATGACATTAAAGTT
>CANQLA010000024.1 GCA_947624605.1 Candidatus Gastranaerophilales bacterium
AAACGTATGAAGATTACCGTCCGGATTATTGTGATTGCGGCAATAATACATTTATGGTAGAGAAAGAAAGAAAGAAAGAAAGAAAGAAAGAAAGAAAGAAAGAAAGAGATAGTATAGAAGCTGTTTCTGAACAAAAGGGAGAAAACCCGTTATTTATATTATTATTTTTCATATTAGCCGGAGTATTTTTATGGATGATTTTAAGCAGAATAAGAAACAATAGCGAAGCTATGGTAGAGATAAACGATAGATATTTGACATCTGTAAGGCAGAAGATGTTAGAGGATTTTGAGCCTTCCGGTATTACGCATTCCGGGTATTGTATAATCCAATTTCAAATAACGGAAGATGGAAGGATAACGGACAAACAGATGTTAAAAAAGTCGCAATTCAGTGATTTAAATGACAGGGTATGGGGAATGCTTTATATGTCGGACAAGACGGAGGCACCTCCGGTCGGTTATAGAAATGTACCGATAAAGATAGAAATTGGTTGTATGGCAAGTGATAGAGAAGTAAATTGTTACAGTAAGAATATAGTACGATAGATAAACAAAGACAGAATAATACAGGGGATACTTAAAAGTGTTAAGAAGTATTCCTTTTTGGTAATTTTAAAAATTTTATATTAAAATAATATTATCAGAGATAATAGGGGATATAAAAGACATGACACAATCTAACTCTTATGATGCAAGTAATATCAGGGTATTGGAAGGTTTGGAAGCAGTAAGGCTGAGGCCCGGGATGTATATAGGGTCAACGAGTCAGAGAGGTTTACATCATTGTATATATGAAATAGTGGATAATTCGATAGATGAATCATTAGCAGGATATTGCAAGGTAATCAAAGTTACGATAAACAAAGATGAGAGTGTAACTGTAGAAGATGACGGGAGGGGTATACCAGTAGATATAAAGCCTGAGAGCGGGAAATCAGCTCTTGAGATAGTACATACCGTATTGCATGCAGGAGGGAAATTTGGTGATGGAGGATATAAGGTATCAGGCGGATTACATGGAGTAGGAGCGTCAGTAGTTAATGCACTTTCAGAGAAGTATATAGTAGAGGTATCAAGGGACGGATATGTTCACAGGCAGGAATATTTAAGGGGCGAACCTGTATCCCCTGTTGAAAAAATAAGAGAGACAGATAAAACAGGGACAAAGACGACATTTTGGCCTGATCCGGAGATATTTACCGAGACGACGGAATTTGATAGAGACGTTATATCAAACAGACTTAGAGAGATGGCATTTTTAAATAAAGGGTTAAGGATAATTTTTAAAGATGGAAAGCAGGAGAATGCACAAGAGCAGGAATATCATTATGAAGGCGGAATAGGTAGTTATGTAGAATTTTTAAACAAGAATAAAGAAGTAATGTTTGAACCGCCGGTGTACATAGACAAGACGGTTAACGGAACGAATGTGGAAATAGCGATGCAGTATACAGATTCGTATGCGGAGTCGGTATTAAGTTTTGCGAACAATATAAATACACATAGCGGAGGCACGCATCTTACAGGGTTTAGAAATGCAATAACGAGAGTATTGAATGATTATGCGAGGAAGAACAATATATTAAAAGATTCGGATCAAAATCTTACCGGAGATGATGTAAGGGAAGGATTAACGGCGATAGTAAGCGTAAAGCTTTCAAATCCTCAGTTTGAAGGTCAGACAAAAGAGAAGTTAGGAAATGCAGAAGTAACGCCTATAGTAAATGATGTAGTAAGAGAAAAATTCCAAGAGTGGTTAGAATTCAATCCGAAGTATGCAAAAATCATAATAGAAAAGACCTTGCAGGCACAAAGAGCGAGAGAAGCAGCAAGGAAAGCGAGAGAGTTGACGAGGAGAAAAACAGTTCTTGAGAACTCGACATTACCGGGCAAATTAGCGGATTGTTCAAGCCGAGAAGCAGAGAAGTGTGAGTTATTTATAGTAGAGGGAGATTCTGCCGGAGGTTCAGCAAAGCAGGGCAGGAACAGGATGTTCCAGGCGATATTGCCGTTAAGGGGTAAAATATTAAATGTAGAGAGGGCAAGACTTGATAAAATATATGGAAATAATGAAATACAATCATTAATCCAAGCGATAGGAGTAAATATCAGCAGGAATGAAAATGATGTTGACCTTGAAAAATTGAGATATCATAAAATAATATTTATGACAGATGCAGATGTAGACGGAGCCCATATCAGGACATTATTATTAACTTTTTTCTTCAGATATGCAAGGCCGTTAATAGAGCAAGGTTATGTATACATAGCACAACCGCCGTTGTATAAAGTAACAATAGGGAAGACGTCGGAATATTTATATGATGACAAGGCATTAGATAAAATGATAAGAGAGAGAGGAGTAAAGGGGTTATCTCTTTCAAACAGTACAAAATCTCAGAAGAGGGGAGATGAAGAATTATTTGTATTATCGGGAGATATGTCCGGATATTATAATTCGTTTCATAGTCCTATAATGGCGAATATACCGGCGGTGGTAATAAGAGGGCTTGTTCGTTCAGATATAACGGTAGAAGATTTTGATGATGCGGAAAAAATGGAGCGGATAAATGCATATTTACAACATTACATAGTTGATCATGCGGATAATTACGGTATAACCGAAGCAAAAGATTATAAAGTAACGTTAAAGGAAACGACTGAAGGCAAGACAATAATAAAATTAGATACGGGAAGTGAAGAAAAAATCAGTATAACGCCTGCATTATTGAAATCGAATGAATATCAAAAGATAAAGAAATCTTATCCGAAGATAAGAGATTTTTTAATAGAGGAAGAAAAACAGTTATATTTAGAAACGGAAAACGAAGAAATAGTAATAAAGTCATTTGAAGATTTCCGAAAGATAGTGAATGAAAGAGGGCAGAAAGGTTTAACCATACAGAGGTTCAAGGGACTGGGAGAGATGATGGCAGAGCAGTTATGGGAAACCACAATGGATCCTGCCACGAGGACTTTATTAAAAGTAAATATGGAAGATGCAGTATTATGTGATGCATTATTTGATGTACTTATGGGAGATAAGGTAGAGCCGAGGCGTGATTTCATAGAGGCTAATGCGGTATATGCGACGAATATTGACACATAGAAATATAAAATGAGGAGAAATATTGAATCCTTTTATCAGGATAATGAAAAAGACTGTTACAAAGGTATTATTAGTAATAATACCGGTAGTGGGAGTTATTTCGGTAATTCTTTTTCATGATTGGTATGAAAGGCAATATAATAAACTTTTGGGATTTTATTATGTATATAAAGGAGATAAAGAATATAAGAAATTAAATTATCATAATGCGATAGATTATTACATAAAGGGGCTTAATTATTATCCGAGTCATACAAAAGCGAGATGTAATCTTGGGAATTTATATGTAGTTTATGAAAATTATTTTGAAGCGGCACAGACGTATGAAGAGGCATTGAAATACAATCCCAAATACATGTCTTGCAGAATGGATTACGGAATTATTTTATCCGAACGGTTAGGGGAATATGATAAAGCGATAGAGGAATATGAAAAGATTATAAACACTCATCCGTTTTTGATACACATACCGTTCATATATAATAATTTAAAGAGTGTAAAGATTAATCGAGGTTTAGCGTATTACAACATGGGAATTGCATACAGAAACAAATCAATATACACAGGTGACAACAAGATGGAATCGCTGGAGTATTTAAAGAAGGCACGAGAGTCATACGGAAAGGCGAAGAAGTTAATCCCGAGAGATTATGATACATTTTATAATTCAGCGTTAACGAATCAGCTTTTAAGTGATATAAAAGGAGCGGGATTAGATTATTGCAGAGCGATAGAACTTAAGCCGTACAATTTTGAAGCACATTATAATTATGCATTATTATTGAGGTCATTAAAGTTTTACAAAGAGTCGCTTGAGGAATTGGAGAAAGCAGGGATATTAGCGGACCAAGAAGCGAATGCATTACAATTAAGATATATATATGAAACGTTGGGAGAAGTAAAGCAAAGGTTGATAAATGATGGAGAAACTGATTTTATCAAAAGCAGGGTGGAAGTATCAGCGAATAATAATTCCGAACTTGCATATAGAAATGGAAAAGTTATACTTAAAGAAGCAGCAGACAATTTTTTAACGAAAAGACTGAAGAACTGTCCAAAGAAGGAATATTTTGAGGAGCTGTAGAATGTTACAACAAGGTATGAACACATTATTATCAACGGCAGAGATAATATTAAATGCTCAGAGCGGTCAGCAGATAGCGGAAGAATTATCGTCTTTGTATAGGAAAGATTTTGGAATTGAGAGGATTGATTTTTATATACTTGATTATGATACAGGATTATTTCATGATTTTGTAAGGGATTGGATATATATAGAAGAGAAGAATTTTAAGGATATAGTATATGGAGTTTTCAAAGTATTCAATGAACAGAGAGATAAATTCATAGTAAACGGAAGAGTATCGAGATATGATGCGGAAAAAGAAGAAATAGAGGAAATAAAGAGAGTTGGTTCAAAAGAAATAAATCTTGTCTATTTGCCATTATATAATAAAGAAAGGGTATATGGGATAATAGAAGTTGAATATGAGAAGTTAAAAGAAGGAATAGATATTGATGCGGAATTTTTGAATATGATGAAGATAATTGTATGTCAGATATCGACAGCAATAAAGAATTATACGGTAATTAACCACATGGCGATAAGTTTAAATTTTTACGATTCAATGAAAAACATTGCGAAAATAACGGAAAGCCAATATGAGCTTGAATATATAATACCGCAGATAGGAGAAATGATAGACAGATTTGTATCTTCGCATTTAATATATTTATTTTTAAGGGAAAAAGAAGGGAACTACAAATTATATTGGCCGTCGAATTGCAATAATAAAGAGATAATAGCAATGCTGGAGGGAGCGGATAGCAGCAGAGAAGTAATTATTTCAGCAGATCAGAGGATAGGGATATTTCAAATAAAGACAGAGGAGAAGATATTAGGAGCAATAGTTGCATACAGTACGATAGGAAAGCTTGCGAATAATGAAATAGATTATATAAGTGAATTATCGAAGCAATCCGGAATAACAATACAAAGGGCGAATACATATACGGAGGTATTAAAGCATGCAACGCAAGATGCATTAACAGGTTTAAACAATCGCAGGCAATTTGAAATAAGGTTGAAGCAGGAAACGTCGCAAAGTGCGAGGAAGAACACGGAATTATGTTGTTTAATGTTAGATATTGATTATTTTAAAAGGATAAATGACACATACGGACATGCAGCGGGAGATTGTGTATTAAAGGGTGTAGCGGAGATAATAACGAAGGCTGTACGGGAATATGATATTGTATGCAGATACGGAGGAGAAGAATTTTTTGTTTTATTGCCAATGACGACAATAGATGAAACGTACATAGTAGCGGAGAGGATAAGAAGGAATATACAAAATGCGAAAATTGACATAAAGGAAGCGAAGATAAAGGATGTATTATATTTGCAGGTTACGGTAAGCATAGGAGTTAACAAATATGACAGGAAGAGTTCAGCGGAAGAATTTTATCAAGGAGCGGACAAGGCGTTATATATATCAAAGCAGAACGGACGTAACCGAATAACGATAAACGAAGTGAAATAAAGTAGATTTTGGGATAAGCGGACACAGAGAAATGGAAAAGCCGAATAAGAAAGACAGGATAAAATCAGGGCAAGCGGTAGTATATTCAGCATTAACGTTAATTTTGTTAATGTTTATAGTTCAAGCGGGATTTGGAATGATAGTAAACATTATAAAGGACATATCGATATATACGAAACTTCAGACTGTAGAGAGGGAGCATAAAGAGGCGTTAAGGATAAACAGGACATTGAGGAGTGAACTTAAGAGTTTTAACACATCAAAGAGTTTAGAATCAATAGCAAGGAACAATTTAAAGATGGCAGGTCCGGACGAAATATTATTGATAATAAATGAGGAAGATATATCGGGAGATAATCGAGTGGATAATGGTGAAGGTAAAAAGAATATTTCAAGAAGGCGTTAAATAAGAGGAAGTTAGAAAATCTACAGTTAATAATAATTTAGGTGTAAAATTTCAAGAAGGCGTTAAATAAGAGGAAGTTAGAAAGGTTGTAATTTTATAAGATAGGATGCAGGTTCAGGATATATGAAGAATAGGGATATCGGCTATATTATATTATTTGGTATGATAATAGGTGGATGTATATGGGCATTTATATATGCAGAGATAATCACGAAGAATTTTAAGAAGCGTCTTTTATACGAATCGTTGAATAAGAAAGAGGCGACAATGCAAAATCTTCTTATTACGGAAACGAAGGATGGAGAGAAGAACTGGGAGTTATTTGCGGAGAAGGGATATTATGACAGTGAAAATCATGTTGCAATATTAAATGATATAGTAGGAAATTTTTATAAAGACGGAGAAGTGACAGCGAGTTTTGAATCAGCGAAAGGTTCATACAATGAGATAAAGAAGCAAATTATTTTATATGAAAAGATATTAATAGTATATAAAGACGGCTCAAACGTGTCAGCGAATAATATAATATGGTCAGGGAGAGGTACGGATGTTATAGCAGAGGGGAAAGTGCGTCTTGAATTGCCGTCAGGAATAGTAGTAAAGGGAAGCAAGGCAATATTAAATGGAGATTTTAGTAATTTAAAAATAAAAGGAAGAACAAAAACCGAGATATATGATAAAGGAAAGATTAAGATATGAAGAAGATAATAACAATTGCACTAACGGTATTAATATATTCAGGAATAGCGATAGCATCGGATTTAACGGTAGAGTCAGGTCAGCAGCATTATAAAGAGAAAGAACACAAAATAGATTTACAAGGAGATGTGAAGGTAAAATACGGAGATGTGAATGTTGTAAGTCCGAGAGCAGAAGTAATAATAAATCCGGATAAAGGCAAAGTTGAAAAGATAAAGTTTGATGACAAAGCATACTCATATCAAATAAAAGAAGGAAAGAAGCATGAAGTAAAAGCGAAGGTATTAGAGGTATCATTATTAAACAAAGTATTAAAAGCTGAAGGCAGGACGCAATCAACGATAATAAACGGAGGAAAGCCATCGGTAATAGTGACGTCAGACAATCAGGAGTACGATAATAAAACGAATATAATAAAGGCACAAGGGGGAGTAATTATATATTACGAAGATTCGCAAGCATACGGAGAATATGCACAAGTAGATTTAGACAGACATAATGAAATAAAGAAGATATTGTTAGAGGGGAATGCGTATGTAAAGAAAGGAGGAACAACGGTAAAGGCGAATAAGTTTGAGCATTATGCGGAAAGGAAGATTACAACGGCGACAGGTCAAGTATATTCAGACATAAATGAAGAAGAAACGAAGATAAAGGTATGGTCAGATTTTCAACAGATAGATCAAAAATCCAATATAATAACGGCAAGTGGTCATACAATAGTGCATTATAAAGATTTTATTGCAAAGGGACCGAAAGCGTCAGTATATCCTGATAAAAAGACGAATAAGTTAAATAAGATAGTATTTATGGGTCGATCGCAGATACAACAGGAAGGTCGTTCCATAGAGGCAGACAGAATAAATATGACGATAGAACCGAAAGACTTTAAAGCGGAAGGAAATGTCAGAACATTCATACCGAATGTAGATTCCGGACAAGAATCGTTGTAATAAAAAAAGAGTAATGACGAAAGAGCAGGAATTTAACCGTTAACAATTAGGTTTAATTTTTCCTGAACAGGTTCAGCTTCAAAGAGATCACCTATAGAGCAATCCAGAGCATCGCAGAGTCTGTCCATATTTTCGTAGGAAGGTTGAGTTCTGCCGCTGGCCCAGGAGTAGACGGTTTGTTGAGGTAGATTTAGTACTTTAGCGAGTTTATAAAGGCTCCAACCTTTGATTTTTTTGACAGTTTCTTTAATTTTAATTTTCATAAGATCCTCACAACAAATAAATGTAATCTACACTTACATATTATACATTTGTAACAAATTTTAATATAGCTTAACAAACAAAATTACATTTTTTGAAGGAGAGAGTGATAAAAATTAGTTAAAGAAGTAAGTAAAATAGGATAATAGGAGATTTTAAGAAAAGCGAGGAGAATAAGAAGGTAAATTAATGTAATTAAAGTAGGAATATTAACAGTAAATTGTATATAATAACGATAAAGGAAAAGTTGATAAAAAGAGAAAAATAATTATATATGTAAATGGGAAAGTATATATGAAACAGAGTATTTTAAAATTGGTAATAGCGATAGCGATGATAGCATGGATAGGGAAGCCGGTTATAGCGGCTATTGATTGTCCGAATGCGGTAAAAATAGCAATAGACAAATACAAAGCAAAAGATTACATAGGGTGTATACAAGATTTAGAGGATTATATACAGACAGATCCGACGAATGCGATAGCGTATTATTATACGGCGATAGCGTACATGAAAGTAGGGATGAAAGACAAAGCGATAGAGACATTTGAGAAGGTAACAACGATAAACAGTGTACCGATATTATCATCGTATGCGATACAGGCATCGAAGTGTATGATGGAGGGGACGACGCCGTGTAAATACAAGAAATACAAGCCATCGGAGATAGAGGATATGGTAAAAGATCCGAGCGGATTTTTCATAAGGCAAGAGCAGAAGCTTGCAGAGCAGAAAGCGGCGAAAGAATCAGGAGAAGAAGAAATCACGGAAGATGATCTTTCAGACATAGATAAGCTGATAAAAGGTCAATATCCGGACAATATTCATCCGGAAGCGAACAAAGTAATACAAGAAACGAAACTTATACAAGAGCAGGAGAAGGTAAATTCAGAGTTAAGGCAAAAAACGACGAAGCCTGAGTTGCCCGCAAAGAGCAGTACAGATGGAGTAATCAATGAAAAGGTAGCGATATCAGAAGTTTCAGATAAAGAAATAGCAGATGCTGTGAGGACGTTAAATAAAGCAGGATATAAATTTATTTCACCGCAGGAAATAGAAAGCAGAGAAAAAGGCGGAGTAAGTAAACAAAATTTATATAAGGAGATGACGGATTATTACGGATTAAATCGTGATGCAGAGGAGATGGCGATGATGTTTGGTTCATCGAGCAAACGCAGGGGTGATGAATTTAACCAAATAATACCGTTATTATTGATGCAGGAGCAGCAAAGTCAAGGAGGAGATGATAGTCAAAAGAAGATAAATCCTGAATTAATAAAGACGATGATGATGTCGACAATGATGGGAGATTTTGATATAGGATTTGACAAAGACAAATAAGCAAGCAGTTGCAAATACTGATGAACCGAAATGAGATATTAAAGATAATATATATACAGCGTGATTATATACTGGCAGAGAAGTTATGTGCAGCGAAACAAGATGAGCAAAACACATTAATGTTAGCGAGGGTATTATTTTACGAGAAGAAATATAACAGAGCGGCAATTTTTTTCAGGAGAATACATCATTATACGGAATATGGATACTGTGAATTATTTGAGGGAAACAAAAAGAAGGCGGAAAGGATATGGAGTGAATTAGAGGATACATCACCGTTAATAATGTGGGCGAAATCGCTGATAGGATATATAGAAAAGAGACAAATCAAGGAGCCTACATTTTTTCAGATAAGGAATTTTTATGAGAGTGATTTAGACACATTATTAAGTTTAAAACATATAAAGTGGTCAGAGAATTTAATAAACAGTATACAATTTTTTGGAGAGATAAACACGGAAGTATATAAATATACGGCACGAGTTTTGTATAATCACGGATATTATGACCTATCGGAAAAATTTTTGAACACAGGGAAAGAGTATGTATACGAAGATGCGGAGCTGCATTTTATAGAAGCACAATTAAGGCTGTCACAGAACAGAAAGATAGCGGCGAGAAAGTCTTTAGAAAGGTTATTAGAGATTTCGCCGTGTTATTATCCGGCGAAGAAACTTTTAGAAAAAATAAAATAAAAATAAATTTTATTTGCAATCGATGAGTATTGATGTAAAATATTAATATAAATGATTATAATTGGGAAGATATATGTTTGAACGATTTACAGAAAAAGCGATAAAAGTAATAATGTTAGCACAAGAGGAAGCGAGACGTCTTGGGCATAATTTTGTGGGAACGGAGCAGGTATTGCTGGGATTAATAGGAGAAGGAACCGGAGTAGCAGCAAAGACGTTAAAATCGATGGGAGTGACATTAAAGGAAGCACGTGCTGCGGTTGAAGAAATAATAGGGCGAGGAGCCGGATTTGTAGCTGTAGAAATTCCGTTTACGCCGAGAGCGAAGAGGGTATTGGAATTATCATGGGATGAAGCGCGTCAATTAGGGCACAATTATATAGGAACGGAGCATTTATTATTAGGTTTAATCCGAGAGGGAGACGGAGTAGCAGCGAGGGTATTGGAAAATCTTGGAGTAGATTTAAATAAAGTTCGTACGAATGTAGTAAAGATGCTTGGAGAGATAAAGGGAGGAACATCCGGAAGCGGAGGTACGTCAACAGGAGCATCCACATCGGCGGCGACACCCGGAGGAAAGACGAAAACCCCGATGTTAGATGAATTTGGAACAGATTTAACGTTAGCTGCAGCTGAGCAGAGGTTAGATCCTGTAGTAGGGAGAGAGAAAGAGATAGAAAGAGTAATTCAAATTCTTGCAAGGAGGACGAAGAACAATCCGGTACTTTTAGGGGAACCTGGAGTAGGAAAGACTGCAATAGCGGAAGGTTTAGCGATAAGGATAGTAAATTCCGAGGTACCGGATTTACTGGATGGTAAAAAGGTAATCCAGTTAGATATGGGGTTATTGGTAGCAGGTACGAAGTACCGAGGAGAATTTGAAGAACGTTTAAAGAAGATAATGGATGAAATCAGGCTAGCAGGTAATGTAATACTGATAATAGATGAGATGCACACATTAATAGGTGCGGGGGCAGCGGAAGGAGCGATAGATGCAGCGAACATATTAAAGCCGGCGTTATCGAGGGGAGAAATTCAGGTAATAGGAGCAACGACTAATGATGAATACAGAAAATACGTAGAAAAGGATCCGGCATTAGAGAGGCGTTTTCAGCCGATAGTAATAGCGGAGCCATCAGTTGAAGATACTATAGAGATAATAAAAGGATTGAGGCATAAATACGAAGAGCATCATAAGTTAAACATATCAGATGAAGCGATAGTTGCTGCGACAGAGTTGTCATATAAATACATAACTGACAGATTTTTACCGGACAAAGCAATAGATATAATAGATGAAGCATGTTCAAAAGTAAGGATACAGACGAGTACGTTGCCGCCGGAGGGAAAGGAACTTGAAAGACAGTTAAAAGAAATTGTAAATAAGAAAGAAGAAGCGATAAGAAATCAAGAATTTGAAACGGCGTCAAATTTAAGAGATGAAGAAGCAGATTTAAAAGATAAAATAAGGGAAGTTTCGCAAAAGTGGCGAGATGAGAATGAAGCGAACAAACCGACGGTAAATGCGGAGCAAGTAGCTGAAGTAGTAAGTACAATGACAGGTATTCCGACGACGAAAATAACGGAAGGAGAAAGTGAACGTCTGTTGAAATTGGAAGAATCATTACATGCAAGAGTTATTGGTCAAGACCAGGCGGTAGTTGCGATTTCAAAAGCCATAAGGCGTGCGAGGGTAGGACTAAAGGCACCTAACAGACCGATAGGAAGTTTTATTTTTGCAGGTCCCACCGGAGTAGGAAAAACAGAACTTGCGAAAGCACTTGCAGAAGCAGTTTTTGGTTCAGAGGATAATATGATAAGAGTAGACATGTCAGAATTTATGGAGAAACATTCTACGGCAAAACTTATCGGCTCACCTCCCGGATACGTAGGATATGATGATGGTGGACATTTAACGGAAACAATAAGGAAGAAGCCTTATTCAGTAATACTATTTGATGAAATTGAAAAGGCACATCCGGACGTATTTAATATAATGTTGCAAATACTGGATGACGGACGTTTAACGGATGCTAAAGGAAGGCATATAAACTTCAAGAATACAATTATCATAATGACGAGTAATGTCGGGGCAAGTATGATTACGACAGGAGCAAAATTAGGATTTTCCGTATCGGATGATGAATCCAAGGATAAATATGAGCGTTTAAAGGATACTGTTTCAGAAGAAATGAAGAAGTCATTCAAGCCGGAATTTTTAAACAGAATTGATGAAACAATAGTATTTGCACATCTTACGAAAACGGAAATCAGGCAAATTGTGGATTTATTATTCAAAGATTTATTTAAAAGGCTTGAAGCACAAGATTTACAAATTGAAGTTTCAGAAGAAGTTAAAGATTATCTTGCGGAAGACGGATATTCCGAAGCGTATGGAGCAAGACCGCTTAAGCGGCTTATACAAAAGAAAGTTGAAGACGGTTTAGCTGAAGAGATACTAGGAGGTCATTTCAAAGCGGGTAAGAAAATCATGTTGACTTTAGAAGATAAGAAGATAAAATTTGCAACGGTTGATGCAGAAACGGAGTTTGAAGATAAAAATTCACAAACAGATGAAGCAAAACAAGAATAAAAATTAGAGATTACAATGTTGAGATGCGGTGTAAATGCGGCGATTTTATCAAAAAATCGCCGCATTTATTATTTTATATTGAAGTTTTAATTATATTGGTAATCATTGCACATCAAATTAATACCTTGAGTTATTGAAGTAAAGCTTGTTTTTCCGAAAAGTTCCATAAGTTTTTTGTTATTTAAAACGCTATGTAAAATATCACCTTTTCTTGCAGGGGAATAAATTGGATTTTTAGTATACCCAATTTTAGATTTAATAGTTTGAAATAAATTGTTGATAGAACATTGTGTATTAGTGGAAATATTTACAGTTTGATTTATAACAGAATTTAATTTAAGAGCGGAAACATTCAATTCGGCAACATCTTTAACGTAGATAAAATCTCTGGTTTGCAGACCGTTGCCATAAATTTCGACAGGCAAGTTTTTTAACATTTTATCAAAAAAAATAGCAACGACTCCGGCTTCTCCCTCGGTTGACTGACCTTGTCCGTAAACGTTAGAATATCTAAAGATAACATATTTGATACCTGAATATTTAATGAAATCTTCAGAGGCTTTTTTATTAATTGCATAAGGAGATAACAGGTGATTGCAAGGGTGGTATTCATCAATCGGTAAATATTCAGGATTTGAATAGACTGCGGCAGTAGAAGAAAATACAAATTTTTTAACTGAGTATTTTAATGCCAAAGAGCAAATATTAACAGTTGCATAATAATTATCCATACAGTTTTTTTGCGGAAAATTTATGGAATGTGTTACGGAAGGCATTGCCGCAAGATGGATTACGTAGTCAACATTATTGTTTAGAAAAATTTGTTCCAATTTATCAGAAGTCAAATCAATTTGATAATATTTAAATTTAATTTCGGGTATTTTCTTTTTTTTATCTGCAATTATCACATTAAATCCGTTTTTTTCTAAGAAATCAGCGGTATGACAGCCAATAAAACCTGCTCCTCCTGAGAGCAAAACCGTACTAGCCATGCTTACCTCTAAAGACAAGCCAAACAGCTTTTAATAGAATATAAATATCCCAAAAAATATTTCTATGTTTTATATAATACAAATCGTACTGTAACTTTATCTTTTCGTTTTCACCGTTAAAACAATGCCCTTGATTAATTTGTGCCCAACCTGTCCAACCCGTTTTAACAAGATGCCGGCAGTTATGATAAGGAATTTGTTTTTGGTATACTTTTACAAGTTCATCCCATTCTGCTCTTGGTCCCACAATTGACATTTCTCCTTTCAAAACATTAATCAATTGCGGAATTTCATCAATTCTGGCTTTTCTTATCCATTTACAAAAAGGAATTACCCTTGTATCTTCACATTGGTTATCTGCTTGTGATAAATTTTTTTCATTGGGTACATAATCATTTTTATACATAGTCCTCAGTTTATATGCTTTGAATACTTTGTTATTTTTACCTACTCGGTTTTGTGTGTATATAGGTGAGTATCCGTCTTCAAATTTAATTCTTATTGCAATGACGGCAATAACGGGTAATGTTACGGCTAAAATAACAGATGCAGCTATTATGTCATATATTCTTTTGGCAAAATTATAAATATTGTTTTGCTGTTTTACAATTAAAAATAAATTACTAATATTACCTTCATTAATAAAATATTTATTTGTTACCAATTCATAAAAATCTTCTATTGAATATATTTTGCATTTTTTGTTAATGTTTTTTATAACTTCAGATAAAATATTTGTGTATGTATTATATGATGTATCGATGACAATGCATTTTGCTCTCTGAAAAGAATTTTTTATATCTTCATCTTGAAACATATTTTCATTATTAACAAAAAGAGAATTTATCTTAATTTCTGACGGGATTTCATTTAAAATTTCCGAATTTAAATCTTTACAAATAAATATTGTATTTGCATTTTTCACCATAAATATACATCTTTTTTATATATTACCAAACATGAGTATACTATATTAACTTTATTATTGCAACATGTATGGTATTTTTTTAAAAAATAGTAAATATACGGTTAAAAATAAGGCATATATAAGGTATTTTAAAAAAAGGATAAATACATGATATATGACGATAAGAAATTCATAGGAATAGTTATCAAAAATGCAAGAAAAAAAGCCAGATTAAGTCAGGCAGAACTTGCAGAAAAAATTGATATGAATGAAAAAAACTTGGGGAATATAGAACGTGGCGAACAGTATCCTCAGTTGAATAATTTTTTCAGAATTTTAGAAGCGTTAGATTTAACAGTTTCAGATTTTGGAGTAAAAATTAATATATATAATAATAAGACTTTAGAAAATTTAATTTGCAAAATTTTGACATCTACGCAGGAGGATATGTCATTATATTTGGAAATAATCAATTTACTAAAAAAATATAAAAAATAAATTGAGATTAAAAAAATAATTTTAAGGAAATAAAAAATATTAAAATATAGTTTGAAAATCTCGATTAGGTTTAATTATTGAAGGGTTTGTGAATAAAAATATTAAAATATAGTTTAAAGCAAAATAAAAAGACCCCGAAGAGGGGTCTTTAATTATTAACTGTAAATTAACCGATTTTTTTGTAGCCTTCTTTTGCTTCAATAGCATCAGCTTGTTCTCTGGTGTAGATGCCGCCTTTTTCAGCGAGATATTGACCGAAAGCTTTAACTTTGTTGAACAATTCAGGCATTGTTTTATCAAGACCTCTTCTTTCCATAATAAATCTGTAAGTATCCATTAAGTTAAGACCATAACCGTCTTGAACTGCTCTGTGATAATTTTCTTCATAATTTTTTTCAAGTCTGCATCTGTATTCATCTTTAACAGGGTTTTTCCAGTGAGTATCACATTTATCACGTCTGCCAAGAACATCATTGTAAAAAGTAAATTGGTTTTTAGTATTGAAGCATTCAGCAAATTTACCTAAAGTGAACTTTCTGTTATTTTCATTAACGTTATTGTTGTCTTTGAAAAGAGTCCAATCATCAGTTTTGAATACTCTCATCAAAGCACCTACGTTTTCTTCTCTGATTTGAGGATTTTCAGCACATTCAATAACGCTTTCTCTGTCGTGATTGTTTGTACCTATTAACATTTGGTCTTCATTTAAGCCAACTTGTTCTTTTAAGAATGCTGTATTTTTCCAACCGATATTTTGAGCATCATTACGTTCTTCAACCATTGTAAGAACTAACATACCTTTAATATCTTTAAAAATATTTTTTTCTTTAATTATGTCAAAATCAGTGCTGTTTGTGTCAAATTCATAAACTAATTTTCTTTGATCGAAATCTTCACCTTTGATTTCTGTAGCCCAATCTTCAAACATATGAAGGATTTTTGTTGTAGCATCCATATGAACCATGCCATTACCCTTATCATATAAGGGTTTTACATGAGACCAACCCACATCAAATCTGATACCGTCACCTCTCATAAGGTTAAGAGCTGTTTTATCTTTTAAAAGTTGATGAGCAGGACTCCAATCTTTTTGAGTAAGGCTGATAACATCTTGAACAGGAAGTCCCCAACCGATAGAACCTTTATTACCGTTGTTTCCGTCAAGGAATGCATCAGGGAATGCAACTTGTTCTTCATAAGAGAAGCCGATTGCTTGGTCAAGGAATAAATCCATTCCTTTAGAATTTAAATCTTTTTTATATGCTGCTAATTCTTTTTCTGCTAAGAATTGTTTGAATTGGAAGAAATCGATTTCTTCTGCGTGATCTTTTTTCATTTGTTCAAACTCAGGCATTTTTTGTGCTCTTACTTCAGGATTGCTGTCAAATCCGTAAAAGAATTTTTGTTTTCCTTCTTTTACAAGAATAGGAGCTAAAGCTGTTCTTGTTTGAATATTTTCAATATCAACCGGTTCTTTTTGTGCTTTATATGATTCAAATTCGTTTCTTAATTTCTTAAGTTCCGGTGTTTCTTTCATTTCTTTAAAGTTTTTGTAAGCAACCATTAAAGTTTCATTAATCGGATATTCGGAAACAGGTTTTTGACCGAGTTCGTTGTTGTAATCAATTTTTGTATCAACTTCACCATTTTTTACGTGTCTGTCAGCAACTTTCTGTGCTTCAGCTTCAGGAAGTATAGATGCATATTCAGGTTTTGTAAGATTGAAAGGATTAATGAAATCTTCACCTATTGTTAAAGTTGAACGTTGATAAGAACCATAGTATCCTTTATCATTATATTCAGCTTTCATTCCTAATTGACCAATCGGAAAACTTGGTTTAACTGCTGTAGCACCTGCGTATACTTGTAAAAGTTCATTCATTCTGAATGACTCTTTAGAGTTGATTTTACCAACAC
>CANQLA010000025.1 GCA_947624605.1 Candidatus Gastranaerophilales bacterium
CATCCTTTAAGGTATTTTGACAAAGATGAAACAACAAAATCAGTAATAAAAGAACTGTTTGATGAATATGAGAATTTAAAATATAATAAAATTTTATTTACAGAAGGGTATTATCAACCATACAGATTTGAAATTCCGGAAGAATTATACATATTTACAGTAAATGAAGCCAAAAAAAGAAATATATAATCAACAGGTTCACAAGACACACACGGACATTCGATTTTTAAAAATGTTGACTGACAATTTAAAAAGCCGGCTATTAAAACCGGCTTTTTATTACTTTTGAATTAATATAATACTTGCTGATTATGAAAATTTCGGACTGCCTTTTTCTATATTACCGTTGGAATCAACTTTTTCAAGTACTATAAATCCGTTTGCAGGTAGATTAATGTTCACTTTTCCGGAGCTTGCATTGTAAGTTCCGTCGTTAGAATATTCACCTGTACCGTCAAAGGTTTTAGAATTTGAATTAATTGTTTCTTTCCAGTTACCATTATTCAATACGCTTACAGGATTGTTTAAACCATAATTAGCCAAAGGTTTATCTCCAAAATTATACAAAGCAACAACTTCGTTTCCGTTTAAATCAAATCTTTTAACTGCTAAAACCTTATTTTGTTCATCTATAAGAGGCGTCATTGCATCAAGGTGTTCCATACTTTGTACATCTTGAAGAGCAGGGTTTCTTTTTACCAAATCACTCATAGCTTGAGATAATTTGAATATACCTTCAATAGTGTGATGTTCCGGGTCAATTTTGGATTTTTGGAAAGATTCATCAAAATTATAACCTTTTTCTTTTTCAATATTCGGCTCATCAGTTGCCTGTTCCCTTGTAAATCTGAACGGATTAATCTCACCGTAAGCATCACCTTGGAACATCATTTTTGAACCGGGAACCATAAATAACAAACCTATTGATTCTTTATGTTTATCTTTAGCATGTTCGATTTCAGCAGCCATTTGTTCTTTGGATATACCGCTTAAACCTCTTTCTTTACAAATTTTACTGAAATTGGTATCCCAATTTTCATTATCAAACTGATATGCTTTAAACATATCCATAACTGTATCAACACTTCTGATATGTTTTTCGGCAGGTGTTTCACCGGGACGATTATCTAAATGATTCGTAACTTGTAAATCTTTATGGATTATTTTTGTCATAAGTCTTGAACCGGAATCATTTCCGATTTCATCATGACTCATAAAGTATTTAGTACCGCCAATATCTTTAATATTATTGGCAAGAGTTTGCATTGAAGGATAATACCCCATAACTTCTTTGTCAAGCATAACAGATTCTATTGCGTGAGAAAATGCAAAGTCCCAATGCTCATTGCCGCCAATATTATTTAATGATGTATTATTGGCATCAGTTTTTGCTATAGCATCCAAATGTTTTGCTAAATCACCGTATGGTAATTCTTCCGGAGTTAAATCCCTTGTAAGGCCGTCTTGGGTTCTGTGATCTTCCCAATGAAGGACCGTGTGCGGGAAATGGTATCTTATTTCTTGAGAAACCTGTTTCATTGTGTAATTTGAACCCATTGCAGGAGTTTGATCGGCTCTTAAAAAGTCTATATGATAATTGTCAACCCAATTCATCGGCATATTGACAAGATAATCACGAACTTTAGAACTTACTGCCTGATTGGAATCTTCAAGATTGAAGCGGTTTCCTCCCCATTGCCCCGGAGTTTCATAAGGTCCCAATTCCGATAAATTGTTGCCTGAAAGTTTTTCTCCGTTCGTAATACCAAATTGTTTAGCATCGGCATCAGATGGACCTGATTTAAATATATGGCTTGGTACCCAATCCATACCCACATTAATGTTTTTTGAATGGGCATGGTTAATTAAATCTTTTAATGCATTATTTCTTGCAACAGCATCTTCTTTGCCCTCTTCACTTGCAACACCTCTTGATACTGCATATTTGTCAACACCGTCATAACCCCAGTTTTCTGCATAAGTACCTTCCATCGGCATTAATAAAATACCGTTGTATATACCATCTTCTGCAATTTTGTCTATTTCAGCCTTGGCTGCTTCTAAAGAGCCTTCTTCCGTAAATGTTGGAATATGTATCTGTCTTACAATAAGATTAGAAGGTTTTTGCAAAGGCTTTCCGTCAGCACCTGTTGCACTAAGACCTGCTTTTTTGAGAATATCCTGCGGCTGCCTTGCTAAATCAGAAACTCTTGCGGAGTTTTTACCTGCTACCCAATCTCCGTCTGTCCATTGATACTGATTATTATCATAAATTTGCGACCAACTGAATATGTGAGGCTGTGCTTTTGCTACGGGATCTTTTGTCTTTGATATTGTATTTCCGTCTGCATCTTGCAGTACATATCTATACATGCCGTTTGAATATGGTATTGTTGAATTTCCGGAAAATACACCGTCTTTTCCTCTTTGTAACTCTACAAAAGCAGATTTTCCATCATCTGTTTTAGCATCAATATGCCAATCACCTGCCCACTTATCCTTTAGGTGTTCTGCCTTGAATTGTTCTTCTGTTAGTGAAACCTTATCTTTTGGATTTCTGATTTCTACAAGAACTTTTGAAGCTTTTGGAGCCCAAACTTTAAAATCAACTGCTTGCGAACCGTCTTGTGCCGTTCCTTTTACCGTTGCTCCCCAGCTTCTGTGATCTTCTATCCTTTTACCAAAGGATACTTGCGTTTTAGGAGCAAAATATGCTCTCATTGATTGTGATGCATCTTTACTTGCAAGTTCTTTTTCTCCAACAAAAACATTATCTCTTATTGTTTTTTTTGCTTCAGCATGCTGAATTTTTTTTAAATCATTAATTTTAGTTATATCTATTTTCAATGTCTACACCCCACACAATACAGTTACTCAAATGATTTAATGCGTGTGAATAAAAATTTTTGTCACATTTAATCATCTTAGTTATATAATTGTTACAAAACTTATTTGTTTTTTTGAATAATTTCAATTTCATTCCCGTCCGGATCTTTTATGAAAGCAATAGTACTTGATACAGCATCAAGTGTAAATGGTTCATACAACCAGTCATATCCGAATTTTTTTATTTGTTCCGAAGTATTTTTCATACTGTCAGTTTGAAATGCAAAGTGTCCAAATGCGTTACCGTTTTTGTATTCTTCTGGTTTTTCAAAATTATCTGTCAGCTCTATTTGCACATCACCGCTTTCTTTGTTACCGAGAAAATATAATTTGCAATCATCGAGTTCCTTTATTTCTTGAATTTCCATGCCTAAAAAATCACAATAAAAATTCAAAGATTTCTGCAAATCTTTTACTCTAATCATAGAATGTAAAAATTTCATGTTCTGTTCCTTTTTATCGACAAACACATTGTTTATTGTATCAAAAAAATATATTTTAATATATAATATTTATATGAAAAATATAATTGATAAAGCTTTTACCACACATAATCTTTCTTTTGAAGAGATTGCGGAGTTGATAAAAAATAATGATTTCAATGATTATCTTTTTTCAAGAGCTGATGAAACAAGAAAAAAATACATTGGGGATGAAGTTCATTTAAGAGGATTAATAGAATTTTCAAATGTTTGTAAAAACAATTGTCAATATTGCGGAATACGGAAAGATAACAGCAATATTAACAGATACACAATGAGTGAAGAAGAAATTTATCAAACTGCCAAAAAAGCAATACAAATGGGTTACAAAACCATAGTATTGCAATCCGGAGAATCGGAAGTGTATTCTGTAGAAAAATTATCATCAGTTATAAAAAAAATAAAAATGCTAAATGCAGCAGTAACTTTATCTCTTGGAGAAAAGAATCAAGATGAATACAGAGCTTTTAAAGAAGCGGGAGCTGACAGGTATTTGCTTAGAATTGAGACAACAAGCTATCGTTTGTATGACAAATTACATCCTGAAATGAGTTTAACCAAAAGAAGAGCTTGCCTTAGGTTTCTTAAAGAAATAGGTTTTGAAACAGGAACGGGCAATCTGGTAGGACTTCCCGGACAGACAGATGAAAGTCTTGCAGAGGACATAATGTTTTTCAAAGAACTTGATGCCGATATGGTCGGACTCGGACCGTTTATCCCTCATCCTGACACCCCTTTAAAAGATGAAAAAGGCGGAACTTTTATAAAGGCATTAAAAATCATGGCAATTACAAGACTTTTAATGCCTGATATCAATATCCCCGCAACTACTGCAATGGAAACATTAAATCCAAACGGTAGAATAATTGCTCTTCAATCCGGAGCTAATGTTGTTATGCCAAATGTTAACG
The DNA here is from genome assembly GCA_947624605.1 of Candidatus Gastranaerophilales bacterium. Taxonomy (GTDB): domain Bacteria; phylum Cyanobacteriota; class Vampirovibrionia; order Gastranaerophilales; family Gastranaerophilaceae; genus RUG841. The sequence continues at coordinate 4,280 of CANQLA010000025.1, forward strand.
ATACAAATTATCGCTCTAAATATCAGCTTTATCCGGGGAAAATTTGTTTGGATGAAGGGGCACAAAAATGTCGAATTTGTGTTGAAAATAAAATAAAATCAATAGGCAGAACCATATCTTCTTCAAAGGGATTTAGGTTAAAAACAAATGACTAACAGCCGGTATAATTTTCTCTCTTCCTTAGAGTAGAATAAAGATCTTTTACAAATAGTTAACAGTATGATTTGGCTATCCGAAATAAAACAAAATCATACTGTTTTAGATATTGGTACAGGAACGGGACGTGTTGCTTTTCAGGCATACAAAAAATCTGCAGCAGCGGTAATGTAATAGGCATAGACAAAGAAAAACAATGTATAGATTTTTGTATAAATCAAATAAATGAGAATAAACTCGGGAATAAGATAAAGTTTATACACTTTGATTTAAATGACAAAATACCGCTTCCGGATAAATATGTTGATATAATATTTTCCCGTTCGGTATTAATGCATTTGCAAAATAAAGATAAAATAATAGAAGAATTATCACGAATACTCAAAAATAACGGGAAAATAGTCTTGTTTGAAGCACTTCATTATGATAAAATTTTCAAAATATATAAATATAGAAGAGCAAATCAGAAATGATAAAGCTGATCCTGAAACAGATTTTGATTTCAACGTTATTAATGACTATTTGAAAAATAATAATTTTAAACAAATTAATAATTTCATTAATAAATCTTATTTTGGTGATTTATATAATTTTATCGATAAATATTTTTTTATGATAATAACAACAATTCCATACCAAAAAAATATTCTTTTAAAGAAAAATTTTTAAAATTTGCACACGAAAATGACTTTATAAAATTTGAAAATCAGGTAAAAAACTTTAGAATTTAAGTTCATTTTTTTCATTAGAGATTTTACGAATATAATCATTGCTTCTAAGACAGAGTCTTTGATTAGAAAATTAAAAACTTCCTTTAAACTTGCCGTTATTTATTTTTTTAACTTATATTTCGTTAAAAATTGTAAATTTATATGTTTTATTTATTATAAAATTAATACACTAATTAAAATGATTAAAATTTTAATAAAAACAAAAACTCCATTAAAATTAAGTTTATTTATCATATTTAGAATTATATTTTAATAATCTGATAAACAATACCTGCAATTTTAACGTTTATATAAGAATTTATGGCTCCGTAAAAGAGTTATATGATGTTCTTATATTAAATCTAATGATTTAGAAATGAAAAAATTATTTTCCTCCTTAATATTATTTTATTTTGAAAATCAACTCATTATATACATTTATTGTCGTATAACAAATTGGCAGCTGCCTTTTTAAAAGACTTTCTATTGTTATTTCAAATGATTTGAACATTGCTTTATCAAGCGGATTTTCTTTTTCTTCAAGGCACTTTTCAATTTGTTCTCTATATTCTTTTTCTCTTGTCCTGTGTTCGATTTTATCCGCTATAAATATTATTTTTTCAAAATCAGACATCATACACTTACCTATAGTGTGTAATCTGATGGCAGATATAATTTCTTTATCTGTAATACCGTATTTTTCTTCGGCTATATATGCACTTACCGGTGCGTGTATTGTTTTTTTATTTTCTCTTTCCGATTCATCTATATCAACAATATGGTCTTTTACTATTTTTTTTGATAATTCAAAATCCATACATTTGGCACAATCGTGTAACAGACCTGCAATATATGCCTTCTGTTCATTTAATCCAAAATCTTTAGCAAGTTTTTGTGCGGTTTCCGCAGTTCCTATAGAGTGAATATACCTTTCTTCGTTTAATTCTCTTTTTAGTTCTTTTTTTATTTCTTCAATTGACATTTTGGTATAATTGGTGTTCATATATGTATTTTTCAACCTCTTTTGTCGTATAGTTGTCTAATTCTTTTTTATTTTTTACAAGCTGCCTTATTTGTGTAGAAGAAATTGGAATTTTTGGCATTTGTATTCTCGTATAATTATATCCGTCTTTAGATATCTTATCAAAAAGTTCTTTATCGTATTCATTATTTCGGGGCAGTACAATAAATTTTACAAGTTTTTTTAATTTATCCGATTGATACCAGCTCTTTATTTTGATAAAAGCATCATCTCCAATTATAAAAAATGGTTGTGTGGTTAATTTTAATTCTTTGTATAATTCTTTTACCGTTATATATGTATAAGAAGGGGCTTCTCTTCTGTATTCAATATCTGAAATTTGAAAATCTTTATTTTTTGAAATAAGAAGCTTTGTCATTTCCAATCTGTGCAAAGCTTCTTGTTTACTTTCCTTTAAATCTTTATGCGGAGGGTTTGCTGCAGGTATAAACAATATTTTATTGAAGTGGAATTGTTTCAATACAAATTCTGCTACTTGTAAATGTCCAAAATGCGGAGGATTAAATGTTCCTTGATACAAACAAATTTCCATTATCTGAATGTTACCTGAGGAAATGCTTTTGTAATACCTTTTCTGATTTTTTCTATTTCTGTATCAATAGTTTCATCTGTTAGTGTTGCATCTTCATTTTGCAGTTTAATTCTGAATGCCAAACTCTTATATCCTTCTTGAATGTGTTCCCCTTTATATATATCAAACAATTCAAGCTTTTTGAATAATTTTTTGTCGGCAGATTTTTTTATTACTGTACTGATTTTTTCGTATGAAATATCTTCATTTATGGAAAATGCTATGTCCCTTTGTATTTCCGGAAATTGCGGTAACTTTTTACACTTGGTGGTTGTTTGTGATACTTATTTTATAATTGTATCTAAATCAAGTTCAAAAACATAAATTTTTTGATTTGATTTCATCTTTTCCGTTAATATCGGATGAACTTCTCCAAATACACCTATTACAGGATTACCCTTTGCTAAAAGACTTGCTCTTGCACTTCTTCCGGGATGAAGATATGAAACATCATCACAAGGTGCGAGTTTTACTCTTTCTTGCAGTCCTAAAAGTTCAAATAAAGAATCCATAACTCCTTTGAGTGTATAAAAATCCGTGTCGGACTTTTGTTTCCAAATACCTTTATTTATTTCTCCCGTTAAAATACCTGATAATGTCGTTCTTTCTTTTACACCGCTGTCTTTTTCCGTGGCAGGTTCAACTGCAAAATATGTTTTGCCTATTTCAAATAAGCGTAAATCTTTATTTCCATTGTCAAAGTTGTTTTTAAATGCTTCTAACATACTTGCTATTAGTGTCTGCCTTAAAATTGACGCATCTTCCGATTGTGCATTTTTTACCTTTACGCATTGTTCTTTGTTATATGTCAAATCGAATTTCTTTAATATAGGTTCTCCTATTAATGAAGATGACATTGCTTCATAAAATCCTTGTCCGAGAAACAGCTGTTCTATTTCCGATTTTATTTTGGATTCGTATGAAATTCTGCACGCAAGTGTTTTATTGGGTAAAGCAGCTTCAATTTTGTCATATCCGTATATTCTTGCAATTTCTTCTATCAGATCAATTTCTCTGTATACATCTGTTCTTCTTGCTCCGGGAATTACAAATATTGCTTTATCTTCTGTTGTTTCTTTCATTGAAAAACCAAGTCTTTCCAAAATATCTACCGCTGTATTTTTTGGAATTTCAGTACCCATAACTTTATTAATTTGTGAAAATCTTAATTCTACATCAAGTTCATTAAGTTTATTACTGCCTGCTTCTGCAATACCAATAACTTTTGCATCCGCTAAGTCAACTAACAATTCTATTGCACGGAAAAGAGCCGGTTTTACTTTATCCATATCAACTCCTCTTTCAAATCTGGCACTTGCTTCGCTTCTGTAACCAATGCTTCTTGAAGATTTTCGGTTATATGCAGGTGTGAAATATGCTGCTTCAAGTACTACATTCTTTGTTTTTTCATCTATTCCGCTGTTATTTCCTCCGAAAACTCCTCCTACACAGACAGGTGCTTCTTTTGTTGCAATTAGAACCGTATCGGTCGTTAGTGTCCTTTCAACTTCGTCTAATGTTGTTATTTTTTCTCCGTCATTTGCCCTCCTTACACATAGATACCCGTTTAGCTTATCCTTGTCAAACGAGTGTAACGGTTGACCGTATTCTAATAATACATAATTTGTGACATCTACTATATTATTTATTGAACGAATACCGCAAGCTTCAAGCCGCCTTTTCATCCATTCCGGTGAAGGTTTTATTTTTAAATCCTCTAATATCGCAGCAGAATAATAACTGCAGGTTTCCGGGTCTTTTATTTCTACCGTGAAATTAGGCTTTGTTATTCCTTCCATTGTTTCTACAGGTTTGAATTTTAATTCTTTTTTATAAATGGCAGAAAGCTCCCTAGCTACACCTATAACAGACATTTCATCTCCCCTGTTCGCTGTCGGTGCAACGTTGAATACTATGTCTTCTTTTATGTTAAATAATTCTTCAAGCGGTTTGCCAAGTTCTATATTTTCAAATAACCTGTTTAATATTAAAATTCCGTCTTCTTCTTGTAATCCTTCAAGTCCGAGTTCATCCTGAGAGCATAGCATACCTTCCGATATTACTCCCCTTATTTTGGCAGGTGTCAGCTCAAATTGTTCTCCTGTGTGCCGGTCAAGTACTTTTGAACCTACTGATGCATAAGGTATAATTTGCCCGATTTCTATATTTTGTGCTCCACAAACTACTGTCCTTACCGATCCGCCTTTGTCTATCGATACAAGATGAAGTTTTGTTGAATCAGGATGTTTTTGAATATCTTTTATTTCTGCAGTTACTATATTTGTAAACTTTGGTCCTGTTTCGTTTATTTCTTCTACTTCAAGCCCGCTCATTGTAAGTGCTTCCGCAATTTCTTCCGCTGTAAGGTTATTTAAATCAACAAATTCATTAAGCCATTCAAGTGATATTTGCATCTTTTCCGCCCTTTTAAAGTTTATACACTTTAATTTTATTATAAATATATAACAATGTACATGCTTTAGCAAAACTTTAATTACATAAAAGCAAGGTTAATTTTTTAATCTAAATTCCATAATAAACGAATCCTTTCTGTTTTCATCATCTATACCAAAGTCATTGTCATTTATTATAAAAACTCTATCTTTTCCGTCAAAAGCTATTCCTTCAATTTTATGATGTGCGTTGATTTCGTTTAAACCTCTTAAAGACAATACAAGTTTACTTTTATTTATTTTATACTGTTTCGGTTTTAAAATTCTTATTTGATGTTCACCGTTTCTTCTTTCTGCTGTGAGTATTTCAGAAGAAGAGATAAATACGGCTGCACTTATTATATTATTTTCGTTACCTATGTCATATTCATATATGGTTTGTACCTGTTTAGAAATTATATTAAACTGTATAATTTTAACATTTTTTTCGTTTTTTAAAGCTCCTTGACTAAAAATAAAAATATTGTCTTTTCCGTCATAAGCAATTGCTTCAAAACCGAGATTTTTTCGGACATTAACAAATTGTTCCGGCAGGGAATATGTTATCCCCTGCGTTTTTATTTTACTTCCTTCAGGAGCAAATCTGTTAATTAAGCTCAAATTTTTATCAAATTCTAAAACCGAAGGATAATATTCATCACCTATCCAAAAATTATTAAACCTGTCTATTATAAAAGATTCTGAATCAACACCATTAATATCAAAAGGAATTTCTTTTTTATTCTTATCAAAAGGTGAACAATCATTATCTGCTGCAATTGGAATCCCGGTCATAGGAAGATTTAAAATTTTCTTTACAGCTGCATTATCTTGATTTAAATCAAATTCAACCAAAAAAGGGTGATAAGTTGTTCCCAGCTGAAACGTCCTGATATCTCGTCCCTGAAGATTTTCTATATTCGTGTTAGGTCCTCTGTCTGTTAGGGCAATCAGATGATTATCATGGTAAAACAAGTCCGAAAACCCTCCAAGAGGCATATCATTACTAAGTTTTGGAAGATTTACAATTTTATACGTATTTATAAATTGTAATTTACAATCTGCTTTGGTTATAATTTTAAAAACACAAACAGCTATAATAAATATAAATACACTAATAACGGTATTTTTTGCTAATTTTTTATTAATCATGATATAATTCTCCTGAAAATAATTATATAAAAAAATAATACCTAAATTCAATATAATGAGGTGCTAAATGAATGAAACAGAAAAACTTTTAGAAGGTAACAAAAATTTTGTAAATGGTACTCCAAAGGCAGAGAACAAATGCCTTAAAACCTTGCAAAGACTGGCAAACGGACAAAATCCCCGTGCGATTATTTTAACTTGTTCCGATTCAAGAGTTGTCCCGGAAATTATTTTTGATGCCGGTATTGGCGAGCTTTTTGTAATAAGAACTGCCGGTGCTACTATCGGTGAAAATGTTATTGAAAGTATTGAGTTTGCTTATGATGAAATGAAAATTCCACTGCTTGTTATTCTCGGGCATGATAATTGCGGTGTTGTTACTTATGCTGCTAATCATCCTGACGGAAGTGAACATTTTCATGACATAATTTCACAGGTTCATAAGATTCTTGATTGTGAAACGCTTTGTTACAATGAACTTGCAAAAAAACACACCCTGAACATTACTGAAATTATAAAGAAAAATTCAAAAATTTTAAAACAGGCAATAGATGAAAATAAATTGGAAGTAATAAGTGCTCATTTTCATTTTGACACCGGGTTGGTAACTATACTGAATAATAAATGAAAAACTTTTTGTAAACAAAAATACATACTTATACTTTTTAATAAAATTTTTGATATTATAAAAAAAAATCAGGAGTTTAAAATGGATAAAAAAGCAGTATTTAATTTGGCAATTATAGCTATAGCAGGATCTTTCGGAGGATTGCTTGCCGGATATGAAATGGGTATAATTTCCGGTGCACAATTATTTATTACGGAAGAATGGAATTTGAGTGCAAAAACATTAGGTTACCTGGTTTCAATAGTCATGGTAGGTTGTTTTATAGGAGCATTCATAAACGGTTTTTTTGCCGATAAAATCGGAAGAAAAAAAATTCTAGGTTTTATAGGTATAATCTATCTTATAGGTTGTTTATGCTGTGCAAACGCTTCAAATATTAATATTTTAATTTGTGCCAGAATAATAAACGGAATTGCTTGCGGAATGGCAAATGCAATTGTTCCTATGTACTTATCGGAAATTTCACCAAAGAAAACCAGAGGATTTTTCGCTTCTTTGTATCAATTATCCTTTACAATAGGTATTTTAGCATCCTACCTTGTAGGATTTATATTTTCATCTTCCGGAAATTGGCGTTCAATGTTTTTATCAGGTGCATTTCCGGCAATAATTCTGCTTATAATGTATGTATTTTTGTCAGAATCTCCAAGATGGCTTATACTTAAAGGCAGAGAAGATGAAGCAAAAAAAATATTTGAAAAAATAGAAGCACCGGAGTTGGTTGATTCTCAAATTGAAGAAATTAAATCTTCCATGAAAACTGACAACAGTGACAAAAAAGTTTCAATACAAAAATGGATGTACATGCCCTTATTTATTGCTATTGGAATAATGTTTGCACAGATTTGCACCGGTATTAACGTTATTATTTGTTATGCTCCTAAAATTTTTCAAAGTGCGGGTTTTGACGATCCATCAGCAGCTATGCAAATAACAATCATAATAGGCATTGTAAACTTCTTAATGACATTCGTTGCAATGTATTTAAGCGACCGTGTAGGAAGAAAACCTCTTCTTTTATCCGGTGCCGCAATTATGGGATTAAGCATGTTTATACTTGCCCTTTCCTTTATTGCCGGTGATTCTTTAGGTAATATGCAAAAATGGCTCGCTGTAGCTTCCGTTATTGGCTTTATTTGTTCATTTGCATATTCTTTAGGTCCGGTTGCTTGGATTTTAGTTTCTGAAATATTCCCTCTTGAAGCAAAAGGTGTCTTAATGACATTCCCTGTCGCCGCAAACTTTATTTTCAACATAATTATTAATGCACAATACCCGGTCATGACGCAAGCTTTTGGTACAGGAGCTACTTTCGCATTTTTCGGAATAATTTGTATAATTTCTATTTTCTTTATTTTGTTTATGGTCCCTGAAACAAAAGGGATTTCTCTTGAAAAAATTGAAGAAAACTGGAAAAATGGAACAAAACCAACTGATTTTTAATCATCAATTAATAAAAAAGACCTTTTCATTAAAAAGGTCTTTTTTACTTTATTTGGTATTTTTAATTATTATCCTTGCTCTTCATCATACTTATGAGCTTTTACAAAAGCTTCCATTTCATCAATTGAACCGTAAACACAATGACATCCGCAATCTACATGAATAATTTCACCGGTTACTCCGGATGAAAGATCAGAAGCTAAATAAAGACCTGTTTTCCCAATATCTTCCAGAGAAACATTTCTCTTTAACGGAGCTTTTAAAACAGCAGCTTTAAGCATTTTATCAAAACCTCCTATACCTTTTGCAGCAAGAGTTTTAACAGGACCGGCAGAAATTGCGTTAACTCTGATATTATCTTTTCCAAGATTGTCTGCAAGGTACCTCGTTGAAGCTTCGAGTGCAGCTTTTGCTACACCCATTATATTATAATTTGCTACCACTTTTTCTGAACCAAGATATGTTAAAGAAAATATTGATCCTCCATTTTTCATATAAGGTCTTGCACTTCTCGATATTGCAATTAATGAATATGCACTGACTCCCATAGCAAGATTCCATCCGTCTTTTGATGTATTTATAAATTCACCGGTTAAATCTTCTTTATTTGCAAATGCTACTGCATGAATTACAAAATCTAAATCGTTATAAACTTTATCATAATTTTCAAAAACTTCTTTGAGTTTTTCTTCATCAGTAACATCACATTCCATAATTAACTTAGAATTCATAGATTCAGCAATCGGACGAACTCTTTTTTCCATAGCTTCATTTGCATACGTAAAAGCTATATCCGCTCCTTCATCAAAAAGCTGCTTTGCTATTCCGTATGCAATTCCGCTTGTATTGCTTACACCAAAAATTATACCTTTTTTACCTTTCATTAAATCCATAAATAACTCCTTTTAAATTTAATAAAATAATATTATTTGAAAAATAAAATGTTGTAAAGAATATGTAAAGACACTGTTTAATCGTGGTAAACTTTAATTAGAGGAAAATATGAAGGAGATTGATAATGATACCAATTATGGATTCAAAAAGACAATACGAAAAAATCGGAAATAAACTTGAAGAAGCAGTATTAGAAGTTATGCGTTCCGGTTCATATATTTTAGGCAAAAATAATAAAGCTTTTGAAGAAGAAATGGCAGCATATTGCGGTACAAAATACGCAGTAGCATTAAATTCAGGAACTGATGCACTACATATAGCATTAAGAGCATTAAATATAGGAAAAGGTGATGAAGTTATTACAACAGCATTTACTTTTGTAGCTACAACAGAAGCAATAGGCATAGTTGGAGCTAAACCTGTTTTTGCAGATATAAATAAAGATACATTCAACATTGATCCTGATAAAATAGAAGAATTAATTACACCAAATACAAAAGCTATTATACCTGTACATCTTTACGGTCAGCCTTGTGAAATGGATAAAATTACGGATATTGCAAAGCGTCATAATTTACACGTTATAGAAGATGCATGCCAGGGTATAGGTTCTGAATACAAAAATAAAAAAGTCGGTTCATTCGGTACATTTGGTTGTTTCAGTTTTTATCCGACCAAAAACCTCGGAACAATGGGTGATGGAGGTATGATTGTTACAAATGATGAAAAATTACGTGACAGAGCAGTAGCTCTAAGAAATCACGGAGGTGCCGTTCGGTATTATCACGATGAAATTGGTGTAAATTCAAGGCTTGATGAAATTCAAGCAGCTATTTTAAGAGTAAAATTGCCTTATATTAATGAATGGAATGCTGCAAGAAAAGCAAATGCCGATTATTATAACAAATTATTTGCAGATTATAAAGATATTCAAACACCTGTTGAACTTCACGATACAAAATGTATTTATCATCAATACACAGTAAAAATTCCGAATAGAGATAAAGTATTTGATATGATGAGAGAAAAAGGAATAGGTGTAATGTTATACTATCCTGTACCTCTTCATATGCAAAAAGTTCATAAATATTTGAATATTGCGGAAAATTCTCTTCCCAGCACGGTTGAAAATACAAAAGTCGTAATGTCTCTTCCTATGTTTCCGGAACTTAAAAAAGAAGAACAAGAAACAGTTGCAAAAACGCTGATTGAATGTATTGAAGCCTGCAAATAATTATATTAATAAATGTTGTGTTTAAAAAAGAGGGGAAACCCTCTTTTCTTTTTAGAAAATATTCAGTTATTATTTTTGTATACAATATATACAAAAATAAGACCAAATCTTTTTTCAAATATTTAATATTGTAAATTTTGCAAACCAAAATGACAAAAATATGGTATATTTATTTTAATGATAAAATCGGGATTTAATCAATGATTAATAACACATTATCAATAAAATTTAACAAATCACTAAAATCAACAAAAAATGTTGTCTCCTCTTCTGTTAAACAGTCAAAGATTAAAACTGAACAAGAAAAACAAGAAAATAATAAAGTTACAATAAATGCAGATTATGCAATTGCAGCTTTTAATATTCACAAAAGTCCGACTTTCGGACAAAAACAAAAACCAACAGATTTCAAACAATTTATCAAAGATTTGTCTTTTTCCGATAAAATTTCCCCTCAAGATAAACGTTCATTAGAAAAAATTCTTCAAAAAAATGATAAAGAAGCAGACTATACAAATAAACTTATAAATCTTATAAAAAGCGGAAAAGTAAATGCATATTCTTTATCTCATTTATGTAATCACAGCCAAATGAGCGATTTAGTCAAAACAGATATTGATGTTTATTTTCAAAAAGTTATAGAACAAAAAATGAGTCTTGAAGATGCCTTTGTCCCTAAATTTTCTTCACAAAAAGAAGGACAAAATTCTCTAAAACCGGGTGATGTATATAGAGTAGAAGGTAAAAAAAATATTTTCATAAAAAACGGAGATAATGTTTCCAAAGAATTAAAAATAGACTCTGATACATATATAAAGCTGTTTCCGCCTGTTGAAAGATATGCCGGAGCCCAGGGAAGTGCAGGCGATTGCTATTTGTTATCATCAATTAATGCACTTATGGAAAACCCATATACCAGAGATTCAATATATGATTGTTTCACTCAAAAAGGTAATTCCGTAACTGCAAAATTCTTTAAAAGCAAAACAGCTGCTGAATATCCGGATTGTAAATTACCGCAAAATACCGATAAATCCTTATATATAGACGGAGCTGCCGGAATTCAAATCCTGGAGCATTTGTACGGTGTTGATTTTGAACAGCAAAAATTTAAATCATATTCAAAAGTAATGAACAGAGAATTGAAAAAAATTACCAATACTCTTGAAAACCTTAATGGAGCTAATGTTAAGGATGCCGCTACAATTAAAAAACAAAAATCTCTTCAAACAAAGTATGACAATTACAAAAAGGGACAATTGCAAGTTGAACAAGCAATGAAAAACTCTAATCATAAATTAACTTTCATTCTTGATTGTGATGACGATTTCATTATGGGAAAATACGGACCAATGTTTGATGATTGTGATAAAATGCACTCTGCATATAAAAGTCCTGCTGATTATTACAGAGGTGCACAGGGCGGCTTTACTGAAAAAGTCCTTCCAAAATTCGGATTTGAACCTGAAATTTTTGATTTTGAATTAGATGAAGAAGAAATTGACGACATCTTATTTTCATGTGATGTAAATGACTATATTATTACTGCTCATACCCCTTCATTGAGTGGAGAGGAAAGAGAAAATCCCATAAATGAAAAATATAGTATGTATTCCGGGCATGAATATAAAATAAGTCCTTTCGATGATGAAAACGGAAAAAGAAAATTCAAAGTTACTAACCCCTGGAATCAATCTCAACAGGTTGAAATGAATATTAATATGCTTAAGAAATATTTTACGGAAATTTCTGTTTCCCCAGCAAGATAATTCTATATTTTAAAAATTTTAAATAGTTTTATCTGATTTATAAAAATCAATTTGCTTGCCAAATTCTTTTATCTTAACAACTTTATCCGTTTATTCAATAACAAAAGTTTATATTCTATTTTTTACTATATGTTAAGTTCCGGTTTTCCATTTTGATACAGGCGTTGTTTCTGTTTTGCACGACGATTAATTCTATATATTTTGATTTTATTTTTATAAAAAAAAGGTACATATAAATTATGTACCTTTTTATAAATATTTTTTTAATTAAAATCCTTGTTGTTGACGAGGGTCTCCATATTTTGCTTTGAGTTCTTCTTTTGCTTCTTCTAATGTAATACCGTTTTCATCAGCATATTGCTGTGCATATGCGTCAGGATCTTGTCCCTGCATTCCTTGTGGGCCTTGAGGATCACCCGGCTTTTGCGGACCTTCCATTCCTTGTGGACCTTGAGGATCAC
>CANQLA010000026.1 GCA_947624605.1 Candidatus Gastranaerophilales bacterium
TCTACATCTTTATAAAGTTTTTTTCTTTTAATAAATTGTCTTTTTGTATATATTTTATGTCACAAAACTTAATAATTATTTTATAAATTAATTCGTTTTAGCAATGGCAGTAACGAAACAGGTTATATTGTTAATACCGTTTTGCTTTAAAGTTGAAATAATTTCTTTCAGGGTTGTGCCTGTAGTTGAAATATCGTCTATGAGCAAAATGGGAGAATTTAAATTTTTGTTTAAAAGAGTAAATGCACCTTTTAAATTTTTTTCTCTTTCAGATTTAGAAAGACTATAAAGAGGTTTTGTATATCTGTTTCTTATAAGAGATGTTGTGTCTAAGGAAAAATTTGTCAAATCGCAAAAATGTTTACAAATCAAATTCATATGATTGAATTTTCTTTTTCTTAATTTTATGCTGTAAGTTGGAACCGGAATAACCGTATAATTTTTTTCATTAATATTAAGTTTTTGCCAATATTCATACATTAATTTTGCCTGAAAGAAAGTGAGTTGTTTTTTGTTGTGAAATTTTACGGCTCTTATTAATTTTTGTGTAATATTTTTATAATATGTAACGGAAAAAACTTTAATATGACCAATTGTAAATATGGGTTTGTAAGGTAAAAATTTGATTGAATTGTAGCAATCAGAACAGAAAACGGAATTTTCATCAGATTTATGACAAAAATAACAATTTTTGTAGTAAATAAAATCGAGTAGTTTTTTTAAAATATTTATCATAAAATAATTATATAAAATTTTGGAGAAATGTTAAGTGAACATTATTATAATGATTTTGTTAATAAGTTTTTTAGTAATGGTGCACGAATTCGGGCATTTTTTGGCTGCAAAAGCTTTCAAAATAAGGGTAGATAAATTTGGTTTTGGTCTTCCTGTAGGTCCGACACTTTTTAAAAAGAAAATAGGAGAAACTGAGTTTCTTATACATGCTTGTTTATTAGGCGGTTATGTTGCTTTTCCTGACGATGATAAGGATTCTACAATATCTAAAGATTCTCCGGAAAGATTTGCAAATAAACCTGTATATCAGAGAATGGCAGTAATAGTGGCAGGTGTTTTTGCTAATTTTATAACGGCAATAGTTTTGGTAATGCTTGCAGGCGGAATATGGCATAAACTTCCTACCGGAATGTTTGAAACCTCTTTTCAGGATATGACTTTGAATACGGTTGACTCTGTTAAATCAGCCGGTTTGGAAAAAGGTGACATATTTTATCAAATAAACGGAACAAAAGTTAAACTTCCCAATGTTTTGTCACAGTATTTGTATTTAAGCAGATCTTTTGACGGTTATGTTTGTCAAAAACAGGTTGACAAAAAGCTAAAACAGTTGAAAATTTTAAATCCTAAGCTAAATCCCGATAAATTAATTCCAAAAGGAACTAAAGTTATCCTGCCGGAATATGAAGATGAAAAACCAATTTATCTCACGGATGACCAGATAATTGGTTTGGAAAAATATACTTCTGATGAAATCGAACTTACGGAAACACAAAAAGCTGTAAGGGATAATTTGCAAGGAAAAAAGGTATATATAATCAAAATTCCTATGACATTTGAAGATTTAGCCTTTTCACTTGCTGATACAAAAAAGCCTTTGTATATCACCGTTATCAGAGGTGAAAAACAAATAAAACTTCCTCCCGTATATCCTAATCAAGACGGAATGTTAGGAATACAAAAGGGAATAGTTGAAGTTATGTATCCTATTAACAGTTTGAAAGAAAATTTAGAATATTCTTATAAATATATTATATCTAATTCAAAATTAATGCTTTATGGTCTTGCTAAGTTGTTTACGGGTGATGTTCCCATGGAGGAAATGCATGGAATTGTTGCGATTACAAAAATTGGTTCCGATATTATTGAATATCAAGGATTTTTCAAGGGGTTATTGTTAACTGCAATAATAAGTTTAAACCTTGCTTATTTAAATTTACTTCCCATACCTGCATTGGACGGTGGTCATTTAATGTTTTTGATTATTGAAAAAATTATGGGTAAACCTTTGAACGAAAAAGTTACTGAAATTGTTGCAAATATATTCTTTTATCTTTTAATAATACTCATGTTTTATATAATATACAATGATATTGTAGCTTTGGCTACAAATAAGATATAGGACTTTGTATGAAAAAAACCGGATATGCTGTTGTTATAGGACGTCCTAACGTAGGTAAAAGTACTCTCTTGAATGCTATTATTGGGCAAAAAATAGTAATTACAACTGATAAACCTCAAACTACAAGAAGAAGAATTAAAGGAATTTATACTTCGGAAAAAGGACAAATAATTTTTATTGATACTCCGGGAATATATAAACCTTGGGATAAATTCGGAGAGCTTTTGTTTGATGAGGCAAAACTTTCTCTTCCTGACGCTGATGTTATTTTGTTCGTTTGTGATATTTCACAATTCCCGGGTAAAGGTGATAAATGGATTGCAGAAAATATTTTAAAAACTGATATTCCTGTTATCATCGTTTGTAATAAAACTGAACTTGTAAAAAATCAAAAATTACGCTATGAAAATTCTATTGGTTATAAAAAACTATTTCAAAAAAATTATCCGCTTGTTTTTGTTTCTGCTAAAACAGGAAGAAATATTGATACTTTAATTAATAATGTATTTAGAAAGCTTCCTCAAGCTAATCCTATTTATGATGATGATCAAATTACTGATGAAACCTTGAGAAAAATTGCTTCCGAGATTATTAGAGAAAAAATTTTCATTTTGACTAAAGATGAAATTCCTCACAGTACTACTGTTTTAATAGACAGATACATTGAAGAAGAAAATATCGATAAAATTTTTTCAACAATTGCTGTTGAACACAACAGTCAAAAAATAATTTTAATCGGAAAAAATGGTCAGATGATAAAAAAAATCGGTACTGATGCAAGATTAGAACTTGAAAAAATTTGCGATAAAAAAGTTTTTCTTGATTTGAATGTTAAAGTTATTAAAAATTGGAGAAAAAATAACAAAAATCTTGAAAACATGCTTTAAATCAATAAATTATCTGTAATATTCAATTTTCTTTTAAATGTTCATCAGTATCAATTAACTTACGAAGTATATCGGTATCTCCCTGGAGTTGAAAATATTCATGAAATTTTGGAGTTGTATGCAAATTATATGAACGTCCGTTTTTATCTTTACTTCTTTTTATAAATCCTTTTTTTACAAGCTCTGAAACATGTTCATAAGTACCGGCACCTCGCATTTCTTTCAATGTAGATTGTCTTATTGGTTCTTTTAGAGCAATAATTGTAAGCGTTTTTAAAATTGCTCCGGATATTTCAACAGGACAGAGTTTTTCTACAATGTCGGAATAATCTTCCTTTACTTGAAGTATATATCCGTTTTCATCATTAATTTCAAGTGCTCCGTCTCTTGAAGAATAATCCATTATCAATTCTAATATGGCTTCTTCTATTTCAGGTTCTTCTACATTTAAAATATCTGAAATTTCTTTTATCGTTACTGATTTTGCGGTAACAAAAAGCACTGCTTCTATTCTCGATTTTAAACTCACTATGCTATCACCGCCTCTGCATTCGGCGGAGCATTTATTACATTAGAATGATTTATTGAATATGCTCTGAATTCTTTACGTTTTGTACTTGTGTCAACATTTTCCGTCTTATCTTGTTTGTTTATTTTTCCTGTGTCAACTTTCTCCGTCAGTACTGATTCATCTGATTTATTATTATTATTATTATTATCTTTATTATATTTTTGAATGTATAATTCTCCGTAAAACTCTTCTTGAACAAGTTCTATATCACTGTCAGCACTTAAGAATAAAAGTGCAATATATGCGGATATTTTATCCATTCCTATTTCCGTCAGTGCTTCTAACTCTACTTTTGAAGATTTTATGAAAATATTTTCAAGCTTAATTTTAATTTTTTCTATTGTCTTATCTATATATTCTTCGTGGGCAAGGTTGACTATATCTTCTGCGGAAAAATCAGCGTATGAACGTGCTCTTTTTTTTGCACGTTCTAACGTTTGTTTTAACGATTGTTTCCTATCCAATTCTTCATAAAATTTCAATTGTTTTATTAAGTCTTGTAAAGTTACTGTTCGCTTTCTGTTTAATCTTGTGCTTAAACGTCTTTTAAGAGCTTCGTCAATTGATATTACATTGCTTCTCTTTACCGGTTCTGTCTTGTATTCTGCTTCATAATCATCATTATATTCTTCAAAGTTTTCTTGTGCCATTACCGAATCAAAATCCATCGGGTCTAATCCGATAAGAACATTTGATTTTAATTTTAATAAAACTGATGCAAGCCAAATTGTCCTGCCGGTATTTTTCAAATTTGATGCTTTCTTTTCTGCCATTTGTATAAGATATTTATCTGTAACATCTACAATATCTATATTCCAAGGATCTATTTTGCCTGATTTCGCCATTGAAACTAATAGTGATATACCATCTAACCCTTCATCAGATGTTTCTATATCATATATGCTTTCTTCCGTTTCCGGCATAGGGTTTTCTGTTTTATAAAAATTTTCCGCTATATTATCCATTTTAATCCCTTAATTTTACCCCTGTAACTTTTGTTATTCCTTTTTCTTTCTGCGTTACTCCAACTGTCCTATTAGCTGATTCTATCATAGGTTTCCTGTGACTAACTACTATAAATTGCGTATTTTTTGATTTTTCTTTTATTATTGTTGCTAATTTTTCTACATTTATTCCATCCAAATTTGAATCAACTTCGTCAAAAGCATAAAACGGCGCCGGTGAACACCTCTGTATCGCAAAAACTAAAGCAAGTGCCGTCAACGCTTTTTCACCGCCTGAAAGTTGTACAAGTTTTTGATTATCCTTTCCTCTCGGCTTTACTATCATACTCATTCCTCCTGCAAACGGATCTTCTTCATTTTCCAATAACAACGTTCCTTCTCCGTCTGCAAGCTGTTCAAATATTTCTTTATAATTCCTGTTTATTGTATTAAATGTTGTCATAAATGCTTCTTTTTTCGCATCACCATAGCCTGTCATCCTCTGCTCGATTTCATTTCTCTCTTTTGTCAAAACTGATATCTTTTCGTCAAGTTCTCCCTTTCTTTCCATCTGTTCTTCATAACTTTTTATTGCATGCATATTTACAAGTCCTAACTCATCCATTCTCTTTTGAAGCTTTTGTATCCTTGTCGTAATTTCTTCCGTTGTTATATCCGGTACTTTTACCGATTTTATATCTATTCCTGCTTCTTCAAGTTCTTTTTTTGTTTCTTCTAAAATTGGTTCAAGCTCTCTCCTTCTTGCACGGAAAGATTCTATCTGTTCTTCTGTTCGCACTATATCATTGTCTATTATGTTTTTCGTTTTTTCTTGTTCTATCATTTCTCTTTGTACAGCATCCCTCTCTTCTTGAAATTGCTTTAATTTCTCTCCAAGTTCTTCTCTTTTTATCTCTTTTGATTTTAATTCTTCATTGAGAATTTTTATTTCTCCTTCAAATCTTATTTTATCTTCTTCTAATGCTTTATTTTGCTCTTTTGTTAATTTTATCTTATCTTCATTATCCGCAATTACCGTCTTTTGAAATTCTATGTGATTCTTTTGCTGTAAAATTTCATTTCTTTTGAACATTATTTTCGATTCTATAGATTTTATCCTGCTTTCAACTTCCGATGTCTTCTCTTTCAATTTACGGAGTTCACCTTCACTCATTTTTGTTTCAATTTCGCTAATTTTATCCTGTATTTTTAACATTTCTTCATTTAGGTTAACTCTTTTTATTTCAAGCTCATCAAGCTGTTTTTCCGCTGAATGTTTTTCAGGTTCCGCTTTTTGTATCTCCATATTCAATTTTTCAATTTTTATATCAGCTTCTTCTCCTTCTTTTACAAGATTCTTAAGTTCAAATTTCGCAGAATTATAACTGTTCATCGCATTGCTGTAATCTTGTCTTATCCTCGTTTGCCTTTCTTCTGTCTTTGATTTCCTTTCTAATATCTTTTGATATTCCTCTTCTAATTTCGCAAGCCTTTCTTTACATTGTTTTAATTCATTCTCACTGTTTGTCGTAAATTTTAAACCGCCTGTTTTTTTTCTCTCTCCTCCTGTTATCGCACCGGATTTGTCAAATAATTCCCCGGTTATCGTTACCATTCTGTATTTTCCTTGCAATCTTTTCGCTGTTTCATAGTCTTCTACTATTAATGTCTCACCTAACGCAAGGTAAAATGCATCAAGATATATATCTTCAAATTCTATCAAATTTATTGCGTATTCAATAACCCCTCTCTCCCTCGGTAGATTTAACGACTTTGGTGCCGGCTTTATTTTATTAAGCGGTATAAATGTCGTCGTTCCGGCTCGATTCGTTTTTAATAGTTCTATCGCTGTTTTTGCCGTATCTGCATCATCAACTACTATATTCCTCATCCTGCCACCCATTGCAACTTCTAAAGCAGTAGCATATTCCTCCTCTACCGAACCAAGATTCATTAAACTTGAATGAACTCCATCCAAATGCGCTTTTAATATTGTATCATTCGCTCTGTCTGAAAGTGTCTCAGTAATATTTTTTTGTGTTTCTATTGTTATAACTTTCTTCGTCGCAAGCTGTATATCTCTCGCTTTATCATCCAATTCATTTTTTATATTTTCAAGTTCTATTATCGAGTTCTCTTGTACCGTTTTATAATCCTTTAGCTCTTTTTCAAGCTCTTGGGTTTGAAGTTCCAACTTGTCTTTTTCATTTGCGTAATTATTTTTAAATTTATTTATCTCTTCTATCGTTTTTTTCGCTGTTTCTATTGTCTTTTGATTACTTTTTAACAAATTTTCTAACGGAAATATTTCCTTTTCTATATTAATTTCTTCAATTCGCTTCGTTTCAAGTTCTCTTTGTAATTTTGTTCTTTCTGCTATGAAAACTTCTGCTGTTTGATTCAATCCCGTTAATTCGGTTAATATCCTCTGTAATTCATCATTTTCCGCTTTTAATGAAAAATTTAATCCTTCTATCTCTTTATTTAACGTTGCTATCGTTTCTTCACTTTTTCGTATTTTTTCTCCCGCTGCATCTATTCCGTTTTCTAACCCGAAAACTGTCCTTTTTTCATTATTATGAATCGTTACTTCCGCTTGATTTATTGCGTTTCTCTTTCTCTCTATCTTTCCTTTTATCTCTTCTATATTTCTTACTATTTCGAGTTGTTCCGCTTCTCCGTTTGCTTTTACCCGCTCCTGTAATTCGCTGTATTTCGTCTTTATTTCTGACAGTTTCTCTTTTACGTCTTTTAATTCAAATTCTTTCTCTTTCTTCAGTCTGCTAAATTCTAATATACTTTCATGTACCATCTGTGATGATTTCATTATGTCAAAATATTTTACCGCTGTAATCTGGCTTTCAAGATTTGTTTTCTCCTGTCTCAATTTTTCATATTTTATCGCAACTTCTCTCTCTTGTGATAACCTCTCTATCGTCTTTGCAAGCTCTTCAAGTACAATGTTCGTCTGCTCTACCCTGCTATCTACAATTTGCAGCTCATTTTCCGCTTTCTCAATTTGTCTGTCAAATTCCGCCGTACCTGCAATTTCTTCTATTATCTTCCTTCTGTCTGCATCTGAACCGTTTACTATCCCCATTACATCATTTTGCATTACTACATTGTAACTGTTCGGCGTGATATTATGCTTCTCAAGTTCTATGTGTATATCACTTAATGTACATACTTTGTCGTTTAAATAATATATACTGTTATACCCTTGTGTACTCTTTTTGACTTTTCTCGCTACTGATATTTCCCCTTCTTCCGGATTATCAAAACCTAATGTCACTTTTACATAGGCTTCTTTTTTTCGTAAATTGTGCGTCGATATATAGTCCGATATCTTTTCCGCTCTTAATGATCTCGTACTCGATAAACCCAATGCAAATAATACACTGTCTATTATGTTACTCTTCCCTGAACCGTTCGGTCCTGATATGGTTGTAAAACCTCTCAAAAACGGTATTGTCATTTCGTTGGCAAAAGATTTGAAATTGTCTATTTGCAATGATTTTATATACATTTCTCTTTTCTTTGGATATTTCTTCTCGTGTTTTTTCTATTATGTTTTACTAAACATATTTTGCTCATTTTTCCACTATATCAATTATTAGACAACATATTGTTGCCTGTGGCAAACTCTTAACATCTTTGTAATAGTCTTTATAATACAAAAATTATTTTTATATAAAAAATACTCAGTTTATATCCTGAGTATTTCCTTGTTATTTTTAAAATATCTATACAATACCTTGAGCATACATGGCTTTTGCTATTTTTAAAAATCCGGCAATATTTGCTCCTGCTGCATAATTCCCTGAATATCCGTACTTCTCGGAAGCTTCTTCACAAGATTTAAATATATTTACCATTATTTGTTCAAGACGTCTGTCAACTTCTTCAAATGTGTAATAGTATCTCATACTGTTTTGCGACATCTCTATTGCCGATGTTGATACCCCTCCTGCATTTGCCGCTTTAGCAGGTGCAAAAAGAACATCATTCTTCTGAAAATATTCAATTGCATCCGGTGTAGTCGGCATATTGGCACCTTCTCCTACCGCTAAAACTCCATTATTAACAAGCTTTGTCGCTGAATGAAGATCTATTTCGTTTTGTGTGGCACAAGGAAGTGCTATATCTGTCTCTATTTCCCATATTGGATTACTTTCTCCTGTCCTTTCAATGTATTGTGCTTCTTTATGTTCTCTCAAATATTCTTTTATTCGTCCTCTTTCTATCTCTTTTATTTGTTTAACCAACTGTAAATCAATTCCTTTTTTATCATAAATACATCCGTTAGAATCACTTAATGCAATTACTTTTGCACCGTATGACTGTGCTTTTTCACAAGCATATATTGCTACGTTTCCTGCTCCGGAAATTGTAACTTTCTTCCCTTCAAATGTTTCTTCTCCATTTGCTTTAAGCATTTCTCTCATATAATAAATTAATCCGTATCCAGTTGCTTCTGTCCTTGCAAGTGAACCTCCCCAACCTACTGACTTGCCGGTTAATACTCCCCCTTCATATCCGTTTTTAATTCTTTTGTATTGTCCAAATAAATATCCTATTTCTCTGCCTCCGACTCCTATATCTCCTGCCGGTACATCTATATCTTGACCTATATGACGGTATAATTCCGTCATAAAACTTTGACAAAATCTCATAACTTCTCTGTCGCTTTTTCCCTTCGGATTAAAATCACTTCCTCCTTTCGCTCCTCCTATCGGTAATCCGCTTAATGCATTTTTAAATATCTGTTCAAATCCTAAAAATTTCATTATACTTTGGTTTACACTCGGGTGAAAACGTAAGCCGCCTTTATATGGACCAAGTAATGAACTGTATTGTACTCTGTATCCCCTATTTATTTGTACTTGACCTCTGTCATCCGTCCAAGGTACTCTAAATGTTATTATTCTCTCCGGTTCAATTACTCTTTCAACTATCGCTTCTCTTTCATATTCCTTATGTGCTTCTATTACCGGCTCTATACTCGTTATTACTTCTGTTACCGCTTGTATAAATTCCGGTTCGTTTACATTCTTTGCTTTGGTTTCTTCTAAAACTTTTTCTAAATATCTGTTCATTCTTTGCCTTTCATCATCTTGTCAACTCTTTTATAACCTTTTTCTATCAAAATTTTAACAAAAATTTTTTTTTATAAATTACTTCCTTTATCTTTAATTCCTCCGCCTTTGTTTTACTTTTACCATAACTTCCGGAGATTTTTCCACCCATATATCTAATATATTTAAAATATTTTCACAACATTTAACCATCGTTTGTGCTGATACAAATTCCTCTTTGGAATGAAAATTATTTCCTCCTGCTCCAAGATTTGGTGTTAAAAGACCTTTTAATGTCAGTGTGGAACCGTCTGTTCCTCCTCTCACGGAATTCTTTTTTGGCTTTAACCCGCTTCTCCTTATTCCTTCTTCCGCATATTGAACTACTTCAGGAAATTCCTTTAATTTCTCTTTTATATTCATATATCCTTGTTTTGGCTCCAACTTTATTTCACTTCCTTTATTTTTATTTTCTATTTCCCTTAATGTTTCTTTTAAAAATTCAATTCTTTTCTTCGCATTATCAAGTTCAAAATCCCTTACTAACATCTTTATTCTCGTTTTCTCCGCAGTACCTTCTATTTCATCTATGTAATAATATCCCTCTGTGCCTTTTGTAGTTGATGGAGTTTCATTTTTGGGTAATTTTGATATAAATTCATTTGCAAGCTCAATTGAATTAATCATCTTTTTATATGCATATCCGCAATGAACAGCTTTTCCCTTTATCGTTATTTCCGGGTTAAATGCATTAAACGTTTCTGTGTCTATTTCCGATGGAGAGCCTCCATCTATCGTGTAGGCTGCATCTGCCTTGAATTTCTCTGTGTCAAATACCCTTATCCCCATACCTGTTTCTTCATCCGGTGTAAATACAACCTTTACTGTCGGTCGCTTTATGTCGGGATTTTCAACCAAAACTTTTAATGCCTCCATTATTTCAGCTATTCCCGATTTGTCATCTGCTCCTAAAAGCGTTGTTCCGTCCGATGTTATAATTGTATTTCCGATTTCATTCTTTAAATCTTCCGCACTTATTACCGTTTCGTCATTTAATATGATATTATCTCCTTTGTATTCATGTATTTGCGGCTTTACAGGCCCCGTCGGTACATCACTGCTTGTATCTATGTGTGCAAATAACCCTATTATCGGCATTTCTTCTTTACTGTTCGTAACTAACTCTCCTGTTACTATACTGTGTTTGTCTATATTTATATTTTCTAATCCTATTTCCTTTAATTCTTGAGCTAATTTAACGGCAAGTTTCTTTTGCTTTTCCGTACTTGGTATTTGCTCTTCTGCCTGTTGTGCATTTGAGCCCGTATCGTATTTTACATATCTTATAAATGTTTCAACCAGTCGATTTTGATTTATTAAATTTTTCATATTCTTATTTCCTGTTTTATTACTTTCTGCTCCGATTACCTGCATTGTTGTCAAAAATATTGTTAATATAACTGTTGCTGTTATTTTTTTTATATACTTTTTTCCCATATTGTCCTTTTTCTTTTTCTTTAATTTAATTTATTCAGATAATATTTGTCAATTTTTTTTGCAAAATCTTTTGCTTTTTTCTGTTATAACTGATTGATTATGCTCTCTTTATGAAAATTTTAATATGAATATTTATTTTATTTTCTTAAAACTTTCATAAATATTACCTTTTTAGTCAATGTTATTTTTTCAAAAAATTGCTATATCTCTATTGCACAAATATTTGGGAGGTTTTTATGGAAAATAATCAGAATAATATCGAACAAGAAACAATAAATAACTGTACAAATGATAAAATGAAAATTGAATTGGAAAATGCTTGCAGTTGTGAAATCAATAATGAATATACAAAAGATACTTGTGATTATTGCGATTACAGTGAACCTGAAAAACATGAATGTATCTGTGGCGATTGCAGCTGTATGGATGAAATTATAAGCGATAATATAACTAATACAGAAGAAATTTGTGATTGTGACTGTTTAATAAATCCGTTGAATGTGGCTGAAAGGACTTGTGATTGTGAATGTCCTCAAAATTTTAATATTTTTGAATAACGAATAAAAAGGGATTTCCCTTTTTATTCAAATATTTGAAATAAAATTCCCGCAAAAATACTAAATATGGTAAGAATAAAAATAATGAACAAAGAATTTTTAAAATCGGGATTTTTTCTTAAAAGAATAAGCAGACCAAGCCCTGCACCTGAAGATAAACCGGCTATAACAGAGCCGAAACTTATAACACCTTTTAAATACATCATTGTAATGAAAACAGAAACGGCACAATTTGGAATCAGACCGAATATACCTGCAAGTATCGGTTGAAAAATTGAATTTTGCATCATAATTGTTTCGATTTTTTGTTCCGAAAGTACGTCAAACATGTAATTTAAGCCTGTACATACAGCAAAGATAAATAAAAATATAATTAAAGTATGTTTTATAGGGTGAAAAATTACGGAGAAAATTTTATTTTCATAAATAGAATGGTTGCAGCAGCCTTTTTCAAGGTTAAAGTCCATTTTATCGGAAAAAGAAATTTGTTTGGTTTTAAAAAAGAAATCTATAAAATAACCGGATATAACGGCTAAAATAAGTTTAATAATAATAATTTTGCAAACGGTAAGAAACATAGAAGGTTCAGATAATAAAATGGGTATAGCCTCATCAGAAGTTGCAATATAAACAGCGACAAGAGTTCCGGTAGAAATAAAATTTTTCACATATAAAACGGAAGCAATGACGGAAAATCCGCATTGAGGGACAATAGCAAAAACAGCACCGGCTACGGGTCCTATTTTTTGTGAAAATCTCAAAATTGAAACGATTTTTTGTGAAAAATAATTTTCAAAAAGTTCTATAAAAAGAAATATAATAAATAAAAAAGGCAGCAGTTTAGCACTGTCTTTAAACGCATCAATAACAAATTCAGGTATATTTCCGATAAATTGTTCAAAAATCATTATAATTCTTTCCCAAAAAATTATATCATAACCTTAAAAAATAAAAAAATATGATGAAACAAACGACTTTTTAGTGTATTATAATTTGAGAAAATTAAAAAGAAAAGGAACCGAACATGAAAAGGTCCGAACAAACGGCAATAGTTGTCGGGAGCGGTATATCAGGTTTATATACGGCATTAAGACTTTCAAAAAATAATAAATTTAAAAATATATTACTGATAACAAAAACAAATATATTAGAATGTAATTCACGATATGCACAAGGCGGAATAGTGGGAGTAATGAAAGAGAACGAAGCTGATTCCGTGACATTACATATTAAAGATACATTAAAAGCCGGAGCAGGGCTGAGTGATAAAGAAGCAGTCAAAATTATTTCAGAAAACAGTGAAAAAGTAATAAATAATTTATTGGAATATGGAGTTGAATTTGACAGAGATGAAGAGAACAAATTCAAATTCACAATGGAAGGAGCACATAGTGTAAGAAGAATATTGCACTCCGGAGGCGATGCCACAGGTTTATGTATAGAAAAAGTTCTTTCGGAAAAAGTTTTAACCGAGCCAAACATACAAGTTAAGGAAGAAACGACAATAGTTGAGATATTAACGGATTCAAAAGAAACATGCCGTGGTGTAATCGTATATAACAATATAACAAAAGAATATGAAGCAATATATTCAAATGTAGTAATACTTGCAACAGGAGGGATAGGACAATTATATAAATATACGACAAATCCGTCTGTTACGACAGGAGACGGGATAGCTGCGGCATATAGAGCAGGAGCTGTTGTACAGGATATGGAATTTGTACAATTTCATCCTACGGCTTATAATGCAAAAACAGAAAAAAATATGTTTTTGATATCAGAAGCTGTTCGTGGAGAAGGAGCCAAACTGGTTGATGAAAACGGAAATACATTTATGGAAAAATATGATGAAAGACTCGAACTTGCTTCAAGAGATATTGTAACACGAGCAATATACAATGAAATGAGGATAAGAGGAACAAAAAATGTATATTTAAATGCTGCGGTTATTCAAAAGGATACTTTTTTAAATCGTTTTCCGACAATAAACGAAATGTGTAAAAAAAACGGAATGGATCCTTTAAAAGAAAATATACCGGTTTCACCCGCAGCTCATTATATGATGGGCGGGGTTAAAACAACAGAAGCAGGAGTAACTTCAATAACAAACCTTTATGCCGTAGGAGAAACTGCATGTACCGGTTTGCACGGAGCAAACAGACTTGCAAGCAATTCTCTTTTAGAATGTGTAGTTACTGCATATGAAATTACGGAATTTTTAAAAGAAAAACAAATAGAGCGGACAGAATTTTTAAAAGAGGAAAAAGATTCGAAAATCAAAGCTGTTTTAATGAAATATAATGAAGATTGCAAAAAAAATTCTGTTAATTTAGTAACTTTAAAACAAAAACTGCAAAATTTAATGTGGGAAAAAGCAGGAATAATAAGAAATGAAAAAGATTTGAAAACCGGATTAAAAGAACTTGAAGAAATTCAAGAAGCATTCGGATATACAGATAAGTGTCCGTCAAAGGAAGCCTATGAACTGAGAAATCTTATCATTTGCGGAAAACTTATAATAGAATTTGCACTGAATCGAAAAGAATCGAGAGGCGGACATTACAGAGAAGACTATACGGGTAAAATCGAACCTGCAAGACACTATGCAACGACAATAAATAAAGGAAAATACGAGGAAATTTATGTTAAATAATATACTTGTGGAAGACCATATAAAAAATGCATTAAAAGAAGATATAGGGTTTGAAGATGTTTCAACGGAAGCAATAATTTCTGAGGACAAAATTATCACGGCATATTTAAGAACGAGAGATGACGGTATATTTTGCGGTCAGCAGGTAGTTGAAAAAGTATTCAAACTTCTTTCCGACAAAACAGAAATAATTTTTGAAAAAAAAGACGGAGAAGAAATCAAAAAGGGCGATACAATAGCGATAATCAAAGCTCCGGCGAGATGTGTTTTATCAGGAGAGAGAGTTGCATTAAACTATGCGAGACACATGTCAGGTATTGCAACAGAAACGGCAAGATACAGAAAAGCAATGAAAAATGATAAAGTTATATTAACCGATACGAGAAAAACTACACCCGGATTAAGGGTATTTGAAAAATATGCCGTAAAAACAGGCGGAGGTATTCCGCACAGGTTTAATCTCAGTGATTGTGTAATGATAAAAGATAATCACATAGAATACGCAGGATCTGTAACAAAGGCAATTGAAACAGTAAAAAAATACACGTCTCATGCCCATAAAATAGAAATTGAATGTGAAAATACAGAACAGGTAAAAGAAGCGTTAAAATGCGGAGTTGACATTATAATGCTGGATAATATGCCAATAGATAAAATGAAGGAAGCGATAAAACTGATAGATAAAAAAGCAATAACTGAAGTAAGCGGAAAAGTTACAATAGATACAATTGCAGATATAGCGTCAATTAATCCTGATGTTATATCAACGAGTGCAATTCATTCCGGAGTAAAAAATCTTGATTTAGGTCTTGATATGTAATTGAAAAAATTAAAAAAATTTGTCACAATAATTATAAATTATTGGAGAAAGAATGAAAATAGCACTTTGTATAAAACAAGTTCCGGATACGGCAGATATTAAATTGACAAAAGATAATACTCTCGACCGAGAAGGAGTAGAAAGTATAATAAATCCTTTTGATTATTACGCCGCAGAAGCTGCATTAAGAATAAAAGATAAAAATAATGCATATATAACGGTAATATCAATGGGTCCTATTCAAGCAATAACTGCATTGAGAGAAATTATGGCAATGGGTGCCGATGATGCATTTTTACTTTGCGATAAACGTTTTGCAGGTTCTGATACTGCCGCAACGTCAAAAACTCTTGCCTGTGCAATTAAAAATAAACTTAATAATATCGACTTGGTATTTTGCGGTCAGTGTGCAACGGATGGAGATACGGCACAAACAGGACCAAGCCTTTCTCAAAAATTAAACTTTGGTTTGGTTACAAATGTTAAAGAAATTTTAGAAATACAAGATGACTTTTTGATTGTTAAAAAAGAAACTGATGACGGATACGAAATTGTTAAAGTTAATTTTCCCTCAGTTATTTGTATGCTTAAATCCGAATATAATGTCAGACTTGCAAAAATTTCAGGAAGAATAAAAGCTCAAAATACTAAAATTGCTGTTTATAACGCTGATGATACAGGTGTAAATTCATCTGAAACCGGAATTAAAGGATCTCCAACATACGTAAAAAAAGCTTTTCGTCCGCAAGAAAGACAAAGTTGTGAATTAATTTCCGATAAAACAGCAGAAGAATCAGCTTGCTTAATCGTTAATAAAATTTATGAATATACAAAGGATACAAATGGAACAATTTAAAATAATGGTTTTTTGTGAGATGAATCGTGACGGTATTCCTGTCGAAGTATCGTTTCAACTGGCTTCTAAAGCAGTTGAACTTGCAAAAGATATAAAAAATGCACAAGTTTGTGTATTAATAATCGGTAAAAGAATGAATTACGATACTGTTATTGATGAATTTTCTCTGTGCGGTATCGATAAAGTC
>CANQLA010000027.1 GCA_947624605.1 Candidatus Gastranaerophilales bacterium
TCTTGTTTTGTAAAACTTATTCCTCCCATTGCCATACATCGTGCTGCATTTGAATATGTGCTTGAATAGGCTTCTCTATGTTGTTCCTTCTCCTCCGCCTTCTTCTCACTTACCGCTCCTTTTGAACCATTACATACCGATTTTGCACTTATTAATGCTGTTATTGAATTAATCATTCTTTTCTTCGTCCCTCTGCACTTATTATCTTTTGAATACTTATTTTTTCGCTTCCTCTATATTGCTCTCTTTTATTAAATCGTACTTTTTCCTTTTTTCTTTAATTTTTATTTAATTTAATATTTTAAAATTAATAAATGTTTACATTCTTATTCAAATTCTATTACAACTATCTCCGGCATACAGTTAAACCTTATCGGTAATATACTCGTTCCTATTCCTTTCGTTACTATCATTTTCCTTCCTTCTTCATCAAAAAATCCTGATGCAAATTTAGCTCCGTATCTCGACGGCACTACTACTGCTCCTATAAACGGAATTACTACCTGACCTCCGTGTGTATGACCAGCAAGTATTAAATTAACTTCTTCCGGTACTTTATAATATATATCCGGTTGATGACTAAGCAATATCGTCGGTTTGCTTGTTCCTTTTAATGTTTTTCTTATGTTCGGAAATCCCGTTATTAAGTCTTCTATTCCGGCTATACTTATTCTCTTCCCCTTTATCTCTATTTGTTCGTTTGCGTTTTCTAAAACTTTTATTCCCGCTTTATTTAATGCTCTTTTTATCTTTTCCCCGTCTTTATAATAATCATGATTACCTAAAACTGTATATATACCATGTTTCGATTTTATCTGCGACAATATTTCCGCTGTCTTTTCTATAGGATAACTTAACGTCTCTTCATGCATGTTTACATAGTCGCCTATTAATAATACAATGTCCGGATTTTGCTCATTTATCCTTTTCACTACATATTTTAAATGCTTCTCCTGATATGGCTTTACATGAAAATCTCCCGCAAATACTATCTTTATTCCTTCTAAATTTTTGTCTTTTATCTTATATTTATTTACTGCTACTATATTCGGCTCAATACTCACACACCACATTATAAAAATAATTAGCAGCGTTATTATATTCCTTTTCTTTATTAGCTTCTTCCTTCTCAATGTCCCCAATTTTCTCTCCAATTGCTTCATCTCTCGGAAAAACATTCGATAAAACTTCTTATTGACCTGTCATAACTCATTTCTTTATCTCTCGGAAAAAAACATCCGGGTATTTCTCCGTTTTCTCGGTGATATTTTACACATTCACAACATAAACCTCTTTTGGAACAATTATATGTACATCCGCATTCTTCCCTGTTTTCTTCTCTCTTGCATTCCATATCTATTCCTCAATTGTATTTCCGTTAACTACTCGCTTTATGTATGCATAATATTCATTCTTTTCACAATATGGCTCTATGTTCTTTAAAATCTCTTCTCTTCCGATAAATCCCTGAAAATATGCAACTTCTTCCAAACATGATATCTTCTCGCCTTTATTCAACTCCATTGATTGAATAAAATTGCTTGCCTGTAACACTGAATCGTGTGTTCCTGTATCAAGCCACGTAAATCCTCTGCCTAAAATCTCTACATTTAAAGTCCCTTTTTCCAAGTATATCTTATTTATATCTGTTATCTCCAGCTCACCCCTGCCGGAAGGCTTTATTTCTTTCGCATATTTCACAACATTTTTGTCATAAAAATATAATCCCGTTACCGCATAATTCGATTTCGGATTTTTCGGCTTCTCTTCAAGTGATTTTGCCTTTTTGTTCCTGTCAAATTCTACAACTCCAAATCTCTCCGGATCTTTTACCGTATATCCGAATATTGTCGCTCCTTCTTTCCTCTTCTTTACATTTTTCAGCATTGTCTGAAATCCGTATCCGTGAAAAATATTATCTCCCAATATTAAAGCAACATTATCCTCTCCTATAAATTTTTCACCTATTATAAATGCATCTGCTATCCCTCTGGGTTCGTATTGTATTTCATAACTGATTTGTATTCCAAATTGGCTTCCGTTTCCCAATAACTTTACAAAATTAGGATGGTCTGCCGGGTTCGTAATAATAAGTATATCTTGAATCCCTGCAAGCATTAACGTCGATAGCGGATAATATATCATTGGTTTGTCATATACCGAAAGTAAAATCTTTGAAATTGGAAGCGATGCCGGATATAACCTCGTTCCTGCACCCCCTGCCAATATTATTCCCTTCATATAATTTCCTCTCTTAATTCAATTTGTGATAATTATATCACAAAATCATCTTTTCAAAAACATAAGTATCTCTTTGAAAATAAGATTTTTTAAAATTTAAAAATCTTATTTTCCATCCTTATTATTTGCTTATTATATCCCTTGCTTTGCAATTATATATTTTCACTTGAGTTCCTGATTCTTTATCCGTAACAATGTTTATCCTCTATACATCATTCCCTTAAAAATATATCCCCACTATTTATCTTAGTGAGGATATGTCTTATTTAATATTTAATTTATTTCCTATGAAACAGGATAGTATACTTTGTAAGAATTTAAGTGTGTATATATGTGATCTGAATAGTGATCGGAAATTTCTCCGCCTTTTCCGTCAGCAATGGTAACATGTCCGTATTGTGCTCCGCCTCCGTTTGTTCCGCCGGTGTTTTCCCAACATATAACTGCTCCTGCCGGTAAATTCGATAAATCTGCTTCCGTCGGATAATCTCCGGTAATTTCTTCAAATGCTCCCTGTGCTACTAAATTATCCATGTTTGTATCCCAGTCACATCCGTTTCCATGTAAATTTAATCCGTATGCCATTGCAAACGTTCTGCTAACTCCCGTTGCACAATATCCTGTAGATGAACCGTATTTGTCTAACATTTGTCTTGCAACATCAACAAGTTCTTCTCCTGTTAAACCTAATCCGGATTTCACTTTGTTGTCGCCTAAAACTTTTTCAAGCTCTTCTTTTGCCTCTACATCCTTAAGTTTTACTTCAAGACTCTTGATTTCTTCTTTTATTCCTGAAATCTTCTCCTGTTTATCAGCTCTTATTTTTGCTATTTCTTCGTCATATTTTTGAATTTGTAAAGATTGAACATAACCTCCTCTTTGTTGTGCTCCTTCTGAACTCTTGAGCGTTTGCGTTAATAAATTCTGTTTGTCTGTTTCTAACTGTTCCTTGTCAGTTTCAAGTTGTGCTTTTTCACCTTCAAGCCGTTCTTTGTCTTCTTCTAATTTCCTGTTTTCTTCTTTTTTGGCATCTATTTGATCTTGTAAAGCTCCATTCTTTTGATCTATTTCCGCATTTCTTTCGCTTGCACCTTCTTCGTCGGAAGATTTTCTCTTGCTTTCGTTTGCTGAAATTTGTGCCTCAAGCGATTCGATAGAATTTTCGTTTGATTCAATTGTAGAATCTTTATCTCTGATTGCATCTTCTTTATTGCTGATTAAAGTCTCTTTATCTTTAATTTGTCCTTCAATTTTGTTTTCTTCTTCTTTATATGCTTCATATTCTTCTTCCGAAACACCGGCTTTTTTCATCGCTTCTTGTTTCTGCTTCTCTTGTTCTTCTATCTGTGCTTCCGCATCAGCTTCTACTTCACTGATTTCCGCATTTTTATCTGAAATTTGTTGCCTTATTTCTTCTGCCGTTTCTGCTTTTTGTGCAGGTTGTGACGGTTTGCTTCCGGTCGCTCCTGAACTTCTGCCTGCTGACGATCCACCTGATGTTCCTTGCGTTGCTTGTGTATTTTGAGGCTGCTCTGCTGCTTTTGCCTCTTCTGCCTTTTCTGCTTCCTCCAACTCCTTCACCGCTTCGTTGATTGAATCTTCCGCTATATTGTTTAAATCTATATCCATTTGCTCAATCATTTTATCTATATCGGCTAATGTTAAATTTGTGTTATCTCCGTCGGCTGCTGCCATTTCTTTTACCAATGACTCAAGTTCATCCGCTGATATCTCTCCGTCTCCATTAATGTCTGCTGCTTCTTGAATATCTTTTATCGCCATTATTTCATTCAAAACCGTAGCTATGCTTTTGTCCTGCTCGCTTTCAATTCCGTCTAATGTGCCTTCTTCAAATGAGTTTAATATTTCTTCGTAATCTATGTTTTCAATATTGTTTTCTGAATTTGCAAATATTGACAAGTAATTGTTCATTTGAGTTAATGAACCAAATTTTATTGCTCCGGATTCTGTTATATTATTAGCATTTAATCCGTTCAATTTTTTTGTTAAATATTGAGCAAAATTACTACTGATACTCATCTTACACCTACACATTCTGCTTTTCTTCTGATAAAGCCTTTTTACATGTTATTTAACGACTTTTTTCTTTTTTTCTTTAATTTTTTCTTTCTTTATATCGTATTTTTGTTACAAAAATTTACAATATTATGTTGATTCATTAAATTTTATAAAAATTTTATATATAAATTCAGCCCCTTTTATTAGCGTTTTGTATTCCATCTTTTCATCTGGCGAATGCATGT
This sequence comes from Candidatus Gastranaerophilales bacterium, assembly GCA_947624605.1. Taxonomy (GTDB): domain Bacteria; phylum Cyanobacteriota; class Vampirovibrionia; order Gastranaerophilales; family Gastranaerophilaceae; genus RUG841. The sequence goes on from CANQLA010000027.1 coordinate 4,506, forward strand.
TTTGTATGTTTGCTGCTCCTATTAAATACGGCTTGAAAGTCTTTCCGTATTTGTTTTTTTCATTTGCATAAACGTGTGTTTCTGCACCTGCGTGAAAAGATGCAACTTTAACTTCTATATTATCTTCTTTACCTGCCAGTCTTGCTATCTCCGGTATGGTTGTATCTTCATTTTTTTCAAATTTCGGGGTTTTTACTTTTGCTCTCAGTTTAAATTCCGCTAAACCTTCATATTCTTTATTTAATTTGTCTATTATCTCTTGCATTTCCCCTATTAATTTTCTTTCTGCTTCTTGATCAGAACTTCTTAATGAATATATTGCCGCACCTTTTTTGTTGATTACGTTTGTAACGGCATTTTCTATTAAATAGTCATAATGCTCTCCTGATTTTAAATCCATTTTGCACATCTTTTGCATCGGAAAATCAATTCCTCCTCCCAGTATCGCTCCTAAATTGATTGATGTTACCACTCCTCCTTCGTCTTTTTTGTATACTCCTTGCGGAAGTTTTGATACTGCATCGGCAATTAATTTTGCTGCATTTACTCTGGTTTTATCTCCTATATCATTACCGGAATGACCTCCTTTAAATGCTTCTGCCTCTATCGTTACATTAGTGTATCCTGCTCCTGATATCATTACTTCCCCTAAATTATCTGAATCTATAACAAGTACATATTCCGATTCTAATTCTTTCTTGTTTAAATTTTTAATTCCACTCATTCCGTTTTCTTCATCTCTTGTGAAAACAAGCTCTAAACCACCGTGTTTTAGGCTTTTGTCAGCAGCAATCCTGCATGCCGTATAAATTGCTGCCGCTGCTCCTGCTTTATCATCCGCTCCGAGCGTCCTTTTTTTATCCGTTTCCAGGTAACCTGCTTCATTTAATTTTATATTTATTGCTGAATCATCTCCTACCACATCCATGTGGGTACTTAAAAGTATCGGTCTTTTCGTTTCGTCTGTTGCCGCAATGCGTCCTATAACATTTGAATAATCATCTTTGTATGCTTCTATTCCGTTACTGATTAGTGTCGTAAGTATCTCTGTAGCTACTGCGTCTTCTCCCATTGATGGTGACGGAATTTCTGCAAGTGTACAAAATAAGTCAATTAAACTGTTTTCTTTCCTTAATTCTTTTATGTCCATTTTTTACCCCCCGGAATTTTATTTGAAATTATATAACTAATTAAAATATTAATCAAAACAAATTTTAACATTTGATGAAACTCTTAAGTCTAAACGATTTTCGGATTTGCTTTTTCCCTTTTTAAAATATCGGTTTGAAATATTTTTATTTTTGTGTTACTTTATGAAAAAGTGTTAACGATACAATTATTAAAATTATTATGAGAGGATTGAATGAATAAAAAATCATTACTGACAACAATAGTTTTATCAGCTGTTTTTTTCTTTTTTTCACTACCTTGTTTTGCAAACCAAAAAGCAAGTATTGCACAAATTAAAGAACATATTGTAAAATGTGCTTTAGAACAGGGCGTCGAACCTGAAATTGCTTTGAGTATTGCTAAATTGGAATCGGGTTTCTGCCAGGAAAAAAGAAGCAAAATGGGTGCTGTCGGTGTTTATCAGCTTTTACCTTCCACAGCAAGAAGAATTGGGTTTAATCCTTATAATTATAAGGATAATATCAAAGGCGGAATTGTTTATTATAAACAATTAAAACGTATTTTTAAATCTGATGCAATGGCTCTTGCTGCTTACAATGCCGGTCCGGGTACGGTTAAAAAATACGGCGGTATCCCTCCTTATGCTGAAACTAAAAAATATGTCAGTGCTGTCTTAAAACATTATAATGACTATAAATCAAATCCTGATCCAATTGTCGCTCAATATATTATCGATGATAAAGAAAAAAGACAGGTTTTGGCTGAAAAAGAACATAGGGAAATGTTAACTCTCTTTATGCTTAATCAAGCTATTTAAGGTATTTCTATGCTGAATGAAATTAAAACTCATGAGCTTACAATTGATGTCGTTGTCCTTACTATTAAGGATAATAAGCTTCAAGTATTACTTATAAAAAGAAATAAAGAACCTTTTAAAGGTAAATGGGCAATTCCTGGCGGTTTTATCAGACTTTCCGAAAATCTCGACGATGCCGCATTGCGTATACTTAAAGAAAAAACTGATGTTGAGGATATTTATCTCGAACAGCTCTATACTTTCGGCGATCCTTTGAGATACCCTAATGCAAGAGTTATTACTTGTGCTTATTTCGCTCTCGTTAAAGCTGAAGATGTTGATAATATCTTTGAAAATGAAAATGTTGAATATGTTGATTGGCACAATGTTTATACTCTCCCTGATATTGCTTTCGATCATAAAAAAATTATTGAATATTCTCTCCATCGTACTAGAGAAAGACTTGAATATTTCCCTATAATTTATAAACTTTTGCAGGATAAGTTTACTTTAACCGAATTACAAAAAACTTATGAATTGATTCTTAATAAACAACTTGATAAAAGAAATTTCAGAAAAAAAATTCTCGCCGGTAATATGCTCGTTGAAACTGATGAATTTACTAAATCCGCTTCCAAAAGACCTGCTAAGTTATATAAATTTAATCCGGATATTATTTATTCTAAAAAAGGTTTACTGTTTGCTTAATTTTACCTTTTGTTACTTTTATTTTTTATTTTTTATTTAATATTTTTTAAATGACAGCTTTCTTTTTTTTATTTATACTGTTTTGGGAGCGTTTTATGAAAAATTTTGAAAAAATTCTTTTTGCAAGCTTTGTTATATTGGTATTTTTCTTTTTCTTCAAATTTTTATCATGTGATATTTTAGCCGGTGATGACATTTCTGTTTCTTCTTGTGCGTATAAATCGCAAAAATTTAATTTTTACTTTTTATTTTATTATTTTATACCAAAGATGTTTGCAACATATTTCCCTCATTGTTTAAATATCAATCCTCATCAATTTTCTGTCACTGTCGGAGCTTTTTGTCGCAGTTTTAACATAACTCTTTTATTTATAACTATCTCTGCCTTTGCTTTCATTGGCAGAAAAATTAACTCTTCTTTTTTATTTATTTTCTTCCTGTCTGTTTTCTATTTTTGTTATGCTTCTTCAAATATGGATTTTTATATTGTTAATTCAAATTTGCTTCCATCTTATGATTTGGAAGGCTCTTTTACTATGCTTACGCAATATTCCCGCCATTTTGGCATCTTTCTTCCTTTCATTTTAAATCTTTTTGGATTTGTATTTATGATTAATTTATTTGTTAATAATAATTTTCCAAATCCTAAATATTTGTATCCGATTGCGTCGGGATTATTTTTGATTTCAAATTGTTCTCTTTTTATTAGCTTTATTTCTCTTTCTCTTTTGATTTCTATTGGGCTTTATATTTTTATAGCTGATATAAAAAAACAAATTGATTTTGATAAAATAAAAATTTATTGCTTTTTTGCTCTTTCCTCCTTTTTCGGTTTATTTCTTTGTATTATTCAAAATCTTAACTGCTTTTATCTTAATCAAAAATTATCTTTAAAATACTTAATTAAAAATGCCATAGTTTCAAATTGCTTTGAATTTGCTTTGTTATTTTCTTTGACTGCTGTTTTATATTTACTTGCCGCAAATAAAACTACATTTATAAAAAGAATTATCTTTTCTGTTTTTTCGATTGTTTGTGCTTTGTTTATTTATATTTTGTCGTTTTCAAAATGGTATCTTCATTCATTATTAGATTTAAATGAATTTCAAATACTGATAAGATTAATTCTCTTTTCATTAATTTTATTATTGTTCGGAGCTTGCAGAAGAGAGTTTTACCTTCAAAAAATTACAAAAAATGTTATAACGATTTCGTTTGCTTTAGTTTTATTTGCTTTCGTAATTATACAAACACCTTTTATTTATACAGCAATGAAACTATGGATGATTTCCTGCCAAGAAACTAAAGTTACTACTTACTGCTTGGAAAAAATGTACAGGTTTTATTCTCTATTAAATAAAACGGCTCTTCTGCCTAATGATGCTCTTTTGAAAATCTATAAAATATCAAATTTTATTGATGACCCTGATATTAACAAGAATGAAAAAATTACAAGCTCATTATTTTTTAAAAAAACTTCTTTTATTTCGTATTACAAAAAATATTATAAAAATCCAATAATTGTACCTTATAAATTTATTGAATCTAAAAAAGCTTTAAAAATATTTTTTGAACAAGGGGGCATAATCGATAAAAATGAAATAAAACATTTAAACTTTCAAAAACTTTATAATGATGAATTCGTTTTAAATAGAGCAATAATTAAGGCTAAGTATGACAAATAAAAAATTAATAACAAAAATTATAAGCGTATATTCCTTTTCACACGCAATTGTAGATTTTTCTTGTGCTGCTGTTATATATTCATTTGCCTGTAACATAAATGTATACTTATTGTTAAAACTTGTTATTTTATATAATTCATTAGCGTTCGGTCTTCAATCTGTTTTTGGTTTATTTGCAGATAAATATATTAAACCTCAAATAATAGCTGTCGTAGGATGTTTATGTTTGATTACCGGTATGTGTATATATGAAAATCCAACTATCGCAGTACTTCTTATTGGTGTTGGAAATGCAATGTTTCACGCAGGCGGTGGGTGCATTTCTCTGAATTTGGGAAAAGGAAAATCAAAACTTCCGGGTATTTTTGTCGCCCCAGGAGCCGTAGGATTGTTTTTAGGTTCAATTTGGAAAAGGTTTTTTGATATAGATATTATTTGGTTAGCTTTTATCCCTTTATTTGCTTTAGCTTCCATTCTTTTTACCGATGTTCCGGATTTTAAAGAACAAAAAATTAATACTAACTCTACTTCAATTCCGGTTTATGCTGCTATTGCCATTCTTATTCTTCTATCCGTTGCTATTCGCTCGTTTATCGGATTGAGTTATAATTTTTCCGGTAAAGACAGCTTATATCTGACGGCTCTTTTAGTATTTTCGGTTGCAATGGGAAAATTGACCGGAGGATTCCTCGCTGATAAATTTGGTATGTTTAATATTGCTGTTTTAGGACTTTTAATTTCTGTTCCTTTATTAAAATTGGGGAATATTCCTTTTTTTGCAATGCTCGGAATGTTTTTCTTTAACCTTACAATGCCTGTTACAGTTACGGCTCTTTCTAATATGATGCCTAAATATAAAGGTTTTTCTTTCGGTTTGACAACTTTAGCTCTTCTTATAGGGTTTCTCCCCGTATTTAAACAGTATAAAATTGTTCAAAGCTCTTTTCTGTTTGAAATTATAATTATCTCCGCTATAATAACTGCTATTTCCTTAAAATTGTACGAAAAATTATTTAATCGTTCTTAAGTATTGATAATAATCATTTTTCGAGTATTTGTCGGCTTTTACCATTAAATCTTCTTTGCTTAAAAGCTTCATTCGATATGCAACTTCTTCAAGACATGCTATCTTTATACCTTGATTTTCCTCAATTGCTTGAACATATTGACTTGCTTGAAACATCGATTTATGAGTTCCTGTATCAAGCCAGGCAAAACCTCGACCTAATTTTTCAACTGATAAAGCACCTTTTGAAAGGTAAATTTTGTTTAAATCCGTAATTTCTAATTCTCCTCGGGGTGAAGGTTTTAAATTTTTGGCGTATTCTATTACCTTATTGTCATAAAAATACAAACCTGTTACCGCATAATTGGATTTTGGATTTTTGGGTTTTTCTTCAAGAGAAATAGCTTTCCCGTCATTTCCTAATTCGACAACACCAAATCTTTCCGGATCTTTTACCGGGTAACCGAAAACTGTTGCTCCGCCTTTTTCTTCTGTTTTTCTGACGGTTTTTTGTAATGTTCCTGAAAAACCAACTCCATAAAAAATATTATCACCAAGAATTAATGCAACTGAATCGTTACCTATAAAATTTTCCCCTAAAATAAAAGCTTGTGCTAATCCGTCAGGCGACGGCTGCACTTGATACTTTAGTTTAATTCCAAAGTCTGAGCCGTCTTTTAACAAATCTTCAAATCTTGGAATGTCCTGCGGTGTCGATATTATTAAAATATCTGTTATACCTGCAAGCAGCAGCGTTGATAGCGGATAATATATCATTGGTTTATCATATACTGGCAATAGCTGCTTTGATACTGTTATTGTTACCGGATATAGTCTGGTGCCGGCTCCTCCTGCTAAAATAATACCTTTCATTTATTATTTATTCTCCTCTTAGTTTCATATAATCTTTTAAGGCTGCTTTCCATGTTCTGCAAATGTTATCATTATACATAACACTGTATTTTGGTCGCTTTGCAGGCGATGGAAATTCTTCACTTGTACAAGGTATTAAATTTACCTTTAATCCGGCAAGTGCAAATATTTCTTTTGCAAATCCATACCACGATGTCTTTCCCGAACCGCATATGTGATATATTCCATATGGTGCTTCTTCCTTTAACAATGTCACAATTCCGTCTGCAAGCTCTTGTGTCCATGTTGGACAACCTATCTGATCATCTACAACTTTCAATTCGGGTTTATCTGCAAGAGATATCATTGTTTCTACAAAATTTTTTCCGTGTAATCCGTATAACCAGCTTGTTCTTGCTATATAATACTTCTCACAATACTTTTGAATAACCTCTTCACCTTTTAATTTTGTTAAACCATAGGCATTTATAGGATTAGTTTTATCATAAGGTAAATAAGCTTCTCCCTTTGTTCCGTCAAAAACATAGTCTGTAGATATATAAACTATTGTTATATTAAGTTCCGAACAAATTTTTGCTAAATTTTCACTGCCTTCAGCGTTTATTTTCATTGCTGTTTCTGTGTCTTCTTCCGCTTTGTTTACATTTGTATATGCTGCACAATGCACAACTATATCCGGCTTTTCGGATTTTAAAACATTTTTAACTTGTATCAAATCTGTAATATCCAGAGTATTTATATCTGTTTCTACTACATCAAAACCGGTATCTTCTAAAGTTGGACACAAATCTCTTCCTAACATTCCTTTTGCTCCGGTAACCAATATTTTTTTCATTCTTTTTTCCCTTATAATAATTCTGTGACGTCTTTTAAAAATGGCTGTTTTATGTCTTTTTCACTTAAGTTAGGCTCAAAATTTATTTCCCAGTCTATATTTATGTCAGAATCATTCCACCTTATTCCTCTGTCGTGTTCCGGAGAATATTCATTTGAAACCTTATATAAAAATTCAGCCTCATCACTTAATACAACAAAACCATGTGCAAAACCTTCAGGTATATATAACATTTGCTTATTTTCTTCGCTTAAAACTCTTTTTACCCACTTACCAAAAGTTTTGGAATTTTTCCTTATATCTACGGCAACATCTAAAATTTTACCTTTTACACATCTGACAAGCTTTGCCTGCGCTTTCGGATTTAACTGATAATGCAGTCCTCTTAATACACCTTTTGATGATTTTGAATGGTTATCTTGTCTAAAATCATCTTTTATTCCGTTTTCTTCAAATACTGATTTTTTATACGTCTCTGAAAAAAATCCTCTATAATCACCAAAAACTTGCGGTGTTACAACAATTACATCTTCAATTTCTGTTTTTTCAAATTTGAATGGCATATACAAATTCTCCGCTTATTTTATAATTTAAATAATAACACACTTTTATAATAAAATTATATACTATTCTTTATTAAAAAAACCGGTTTTGATTAAAAACCGGTTTATCTTAAAAATTTTTCTGCAGAAACTATTTGATTTCAACAGTTGCACCTGCTTCTTCAAGTTTCTTTTTAATTTCTTCAGCTTCTTCTCTTTTGATACCTTCCTTAATAGCTTTAGGTGCTGAATCTACCAAATCTTTAGCTTCTTTTAAACCAAGACCTGTTATTGCTCTTACTTCCTTGAGAACAGGAATTTTATTAGGACCTGCTGAAGCTAATATTACATTAACTTCAGTTGCCGCTTCTTCTGCAGGAGCTGCTGCACCTGCCGCAGGAGCTGCTGCTACAGCTACAGGAGCTGCTGCAGATACACCAAATTTTTCTTCCATTGCTTTTACTAATTCTGCTGCCTCAATTAATGTGAGGGATTCTATTTTTTCTAAAATTTCAGTTACGTTGCTCATTTTATTTCTCCTTTAAATTTTTTATAATTAGTATCTATACAGCAATTATGCTGCTTCTCCTTTTTTCTTTGCAACAGCATCGACTGCCCTTACCAAACTGCTCATTACCGCATTTACGGCTCCTGCTATGCCTGTTGCCGGTGAATTTATGCAGCCAAGCATTTTTGCGTAAAGTTCTTCTCTTGATGGAATGTCTGCAAGTGCTTTTGCTTGTTCGGCATCCAATAACTGTCCGTCTAAACCTGCTGCAACAATAACACCTTTTTTTGTTTCTTTAATAAATTTGGCAAGAACTTTTGCCGGTGCCGCAGGATCTTCAAACCCAAATGCTACAGCAATTGGACCTTTAAATGTTTCTGTCAAAACTTCATATTCCGTTCCCTTAACAGCCAGCTTTGCCAAAGTGTTTTTCGTAACCATATAGTCACCGCCAACTTTTTGCAATGCTCTGCGAAGCGTTTGTATTTCTTCTACTGTCATGCCCTTGTATTCGGTAACTATAGCTACTTTAGCCTTTTCCATTTTTTCTTTTATGGAATCTGCTTTTTCTTGTTTAAAAGCTTTTGTTGCCATTTTTGCTCCTTTTTATTTTATCGACCTGTTTTTCGTAAAAAAAAATTTTACGAATGAAACCAATCGTAAAATCTCAATTTATAAGTTTTATATAACAAAAACTAATTTAAATTTTGATGTTACCTGGCTTGGGTGTGTTTTTAAGAAACCTGACTTATACCTTCATTTATGATTGAATATCTGCTCTTATTGTTTATAATCTCGTCATTTACAAAGGTTTTGTCCTGTTTTGCACGGTTTCCCCAAACGTCTTTGGCTTCAATATTATGTTATTTTAAACAAAAAAAATTTGCAAGTTTATTATTTTAAGTAATCTTTGAATTTTTTCTTTTCAATATAATAACCGCATCCTTCAGGCATTTGAGCATAAAACGACAGCTTCTTTTGAGGATATCTTCTGCACATTATCGGTCTTTTGCCGTATTCGACACAAAGATTTGTTTCCTTATCTTTGTATTTGCATCCAAAAAAACAATTTCCGTCTTCATCTTTTCCCTTTATGTAAAATCTTTTGTATATTGGAAATATTTTTTGCATTATCCTGAATTCCGATTCACTATAATTATATGCTGCATATATCGTTTCACAACACTTGCCGCATTTCTTGCACTCCCCTTTTATTTTGTATTCCTGCTTTTCTATTACAAAATATGATAAAATTTCATAGTAACAAGATTTAATAAAATCTGTAATCATTTTGCTTTCTATTTCTTTATTTGCTACAATAACATGGCATTTTCCATTATGTTTTTATATAGGAATATTATATCATATGACAAAAAAGAAAAAATATAAAAAACAAAATCACCCTTTTTTGGCTTTTATAAAAGCTTCTATTGTCGCTTTTGCAGCAATGTCACTGGCTCTATTTATCGTGTTACAACTTTTTTTAAACTCTCAACCACCTATTAGAAATTTACAAAATTATAAACCAAATCAGGTAACTAAAATTTATTCCGAAGACGGTGAGTTGATTAAAACTTTTACTCCTTACAGGTTTGAACAAGTTCATATAAAAGATGTTCCTAAAGACCTCATTAATGCTCTTGTGGCAACTGAAGACAAAAACTTTTTTTCTCACAAGGGTTATGATTTATTCGGTATTGTACGCTCTGCTTTTGCTAATTTACAAGCCGGCAGAACTGTTCAGGGAGCAAGTACCATCACTCAACAATTGTCAAGAGTTCTCTTCCTCTCAAATGAAAGAAGTTTTAACAGAAAAATAAAAGAAATTATTATCGCTGCAAGAATTGAAAAATCTCTTACCAAAAATCAAATTCTTGAAATGTATCTCAATAACGTTTATTTGGGTTCGGGTGCCTATGGTGCCGCCGGTGCAGCTGCTATTTATTTTAATAAACCTTTGAAAAACCTATCTCTCGCTCAATGTGCTCTCATTGCGGGTTTACCTCAAGCTCCTTCTGTCTATTCTCCTTATAATAATAAAGATTTAGCTCTTAAAAGACGATCAAAAGTCTTAAAAAGAATGTATAAGATGAAATATATTACTAAAAAACAATACCTCGATGCCGATAAAGAACCTTTGATTTTAAATCGTTCCGCAACCAATAACTCTCTTAACAGAGCCCCATATTTCATTGATTATGTCCTTAATGAACTTGAAAAATTAGGCTTTGATGAACAAGATATTTCCCGTGGCGGTTATAAAATTACTACTACACTTAATTATAAAAATCAATTAGCTGCTGAAAATGCCGTTAAAAATGATATGGCCGCTAAAGGTCTGACTGCTAAAAAAAATCAGGTGGCTGTATTTTCTTACTCTCCTGTCAATGGCAAAATTTTGGTTTATATCGGCGGAAAAGATTATTCTAAAAGCCAATATGACAGAGTTACAAAGGCTGTTCGACCACCGGGATCTTCTTTTAAGCCTTTTGTATACGCTACTGCCGTTTATAAAGGATGGTCACCAAATGATTTAATCGATGATACCCCTTTTTCTTTGGGAGATTGGTCGCCTAAAAACTACGGAAATAAGTACAGAGGTAAAATCCCTCTCTATAAAGCTCTCGCTTTATCTTCTAACGTCGCTGCCGCAAGACTTATTAAAGATACTAAGGTTAAACCTGTTATCCTTATGGCAAGAGAATTGGGTATCACTACCCCTTTATCAAATGATGCTACAATCGCTTTGGGTTCAAACGGCGTTAAATTATTCGATATGACTGTTGCTTACGGCGTATTTGCCAATGGCGGCTTCAGAGTTACTCCTTTCTCCGTTTTAAAAGTTGAAACCTCAAGAGGCAAAATCGTTTACTCCTCTGATAAAATCCATAAATCTAAAGTCCTCCATTTTGAAACTGCCGCAGCAGTTAATGCCATGCTTGAACAGGTTATCTCTTCCGGAACCGGCTCTGCCGCTAAATTCGATATCGCTCAAGCAGGTAAAACCGGTACTACTGACGATTATAGAGATGCATGGTTCGTTGGTTATTCACCAAATATTTCTACTGGCGTTTGGATCGGTAATGATGATAACACCAAACTCCCCGGTATGACAGGCGGTTCCTTGCCGGCTTTAATCTGGAAAGATGTTATGATATCTTTGACTGAACCTTATAAAAATTTAAAATTCGATTATCCTCCTATTGAATTAAAATCAACAATTAATGTCCCTCAATCCGAAATTAATGAAAATGTCGAAAATTCTCCCTCTGACTTTGGTAATCAAGATAATCTATACCAACCGCAAAATTCTATGCCTCAAGAATTAATTCCTCCTCAGCCTTCACCTCCGGTTCCCGATTATCAAACACCTGCCGAACCTGTCAGACTACTTCCTGCTGAACCTGACGATAACTCCTTTTCACAAAATTTCAGTAACCAAAATTCTGATTCTGCTGAACCTTCTCAGGGCAGATTTCATTAATTTATATCTCTAAAATTCATTGTCTGCTATTTGTTGCACTGTAGCTA
>CANQLA010000028.1 GCA_947624605.1 Candidatus Gastranaerophilales bacterium
CGATACATTAATATCTGATGTTTTGAAGTCATAAATATTTTCTTGAACACTATACCAAAGAATATTTCCTTTAAAAATCCACAATCGGTTATCATAATTAATCAATCCAAGACCTTTTACGGCTCTGTTTTCTGCATCAATAAGATTGCTCATATCCACAATTTCGGGATTTGCTCCAATTTGAATACTGAACATTTCTTCACCTGTTGAAAAAACAAACAAATCAGACCACCCTTGTGCAAAATCAAGTCCGCAGGAAACACCTGTTTTTATGAGATTATCTTTTTTAAGTGTAACTGTTTGAGAAGTAAAATCGTATAAATAAAATCTGCCTTTTACAGCATTTTCGGTATGAATAAAGCAATATGTAATATTCTTTTGAACACTCTCAAATATGTTTACAATCCTTTCATCACTCGGAATTGTATTGCATACAGAAATATTACCTTTTGCGGTTCTGATACCTACACCGCTGTTTATGCCCGTATTGAATAATTCAACATTCTGCATATCTGATGCAGAAATAAAGTCATTTGAAAAAGAAGCATTAATTCTTATGATTCCACCAAATTTATTACATTTTAATGATGCTATTTTTGTTGTCATAATTGAAAAGTCTTTATATAGGGTTGAAAAATTTATTTAAATAGTTTATAATACAAGTATCAGTGCAGTCCAAGCCTCTTAACAATGCTAAAATAGGGCTGCCTTTCTTATATAGAGGGAGCATGACAGGGTTTGATAAGGCAGCATTAACGGCTGAAGAACAACTAAATTTATTGATTAGCAGAGGTTTAATTGTAGATAATAAGACATCTGCCGTTAGTATTCTTAAAAGAATCGGCTATTACCGTTTGTCTGCATATATGAGAAATTTCCAACGAGGAGTTAATCACGAATTTGTTGCTAACACTCATTTTAAAGATGTTATAGATTTGTATAATCTTGATGAAGAATTGAGGTTAATTTCATTTAATGCCGTAAGAAAAATAGAAGTTGCTTATCGTGCCGCAATTTCTAATGTAATGTGTAAAAAATACGGTTCTCATTGGTTTTATGATGAAAATGCGTTTAAAAACAGTTCCTATGTAAGTAAATGTGAAAAACTTATAAATTCTGAAATAGTTAATAAAAACGGTGTTTATGTCGCAACATTTATTGCAAAATATTATCAAAAATATGATAGTCCTGCATTGCCGCCATTTTGGATGTCAGCAGAAACTTTTACATTAGGGGCTATTGCAACTTTGTATCAAATGATAAGTTCTAAAAATCAAAGGGAAATAACTGAATATCTTGGTTTTTCTGCTGATAAAAAAATTGTTTCACAGGCAAATTGGCTATATGCAATAACTGTTGTCAGAAATACATCTGCTCATAATGCTCGGTTATTTAATAAAGTATTTAGAATAAGACCTACAATCAATAAATATGTTAAAGAATTTTTCATAGGTACAGGAACAACAAGTAATTCATATTATTACCTTGCAATGATTATAAATTACTACCTTAAAACAATATCAAACGATATAAGTTTTGAAGATGATTTAATAAAATTATTTGCAAAATATCCGAGTATTGATAAAACAAAAATGGGATTTCCTGCAAATTGGCAAGGGTTTACAATTACAAAGATTGATAAACAAAAGGTAAAAAGTAATTACCAATAAATTCTTTTATCTTTTTTCAAACCGGAAGTATAGTCTATAAGGATTTTATAGGCTCTGTCGTACTGTTCTTTATAACCCGAATAATTTTCATCACTCTCGGATGCAATAGCATAAAGCATTGATTTTGTTATTAGTGCATTTTTGAAAATATTTTCATATTTTTCAGGAATATCTATTGTATCATTATCATTTTTTAGTGAATAAACACTATTGTAAAATAATTGATAGTATGAGAATAATATAATAAGGTTGTGTCCTGCTTTAATATTGAATAATTGGCAGTTTGTAAGATTTGAGAAAAAATATTAAAAGTATCAAAAAAGTATTAATTAAATTCTACTTTATTAAATCTTTTAAAATATAATAATAGACGATATTTAAGCCCTATTTGTTTTTATAGTCTTTTTACTTTTTTGATAGTAAAGGTACGACAAAAAGGTGCGACAGTATAAAAAGGTGCGACAACTTTTAAAAATCAATCGTAATAAACCTTTTAAGGATATTTTTAATAAAATTATTTTTCAAAGGTGTGCAAAGGTCGAAATAAAAAACCGGAGTATTTTTTACTCCGATTTAATTTACATAGCATTTAAACTACATTTAAATTTAATAATTTTTTATCAATAATTCATGATAAATGCTTTGATTATTACTATTATTTAATGTGTTTAATCTATCAACAGGTATTTGATTAAAATCCTTATATAGTTTTTTGATTTTATCAGATGCATTATAAGATAAAAGCCAACGACCTTTTATTGATTTGAGTGTTTCAAACAGCCTTTCATGTTCAAAATCTTCACAACTTACCGTCTTATATCCTGCTCCTTGTGAATAAGGTGGGTCGCAATAAAAGAACGCTTTTTCTGTATCATATCTGTTAATTAAATCTTCAAAATCAAGATTTTCAATAATCACTTTATCAAGTCTTTCTGATATATTATATATTCTATTTAAAATATTTTTTAAAAGACTTCATACTATCATTTCTACAATAACCAAAATGAGAGCCTTTACCTCCAAAAGAACGTGTTATGATGTAATAAAATGCTGCTGCTTTTTGAATATCCGTTACACCTGCATCCGCAAGCGAACGATTAAATAAACTTCTTGAACAAATAGAAAATTCAAGTTCTTTACACAATGCTTCAGGGTGATATTTAACAACATTAAAAAGATTATAAAGCCTGTTATCCAAATCATTATAGACCTCTAAGTTTGCCCATTTTTCTTTATAAAATAATACCCAAGCACCACCGACAAAAGGCTCTATATAAGAGTTAATATCTGTTGGGATATGTTCTGATATAACTTTCCTTAATAGTCTTTTTCCTCCTATCCAATTAATAAGATAATTACTTGTTTTTGAAACTTTATATTTTTGCATTTTAATTTCTCCTTTTTTTAGTATAATAAACACGAGTCGTCAATTTGAATATTAACAGTTGAATTGTGAAACGGTCGGAGAACATCTATCCGTTTCATACAGGTTGTTATTCTGCGAAAATAACAATCTGTAACGACTCTCTAATTATTAACAGGATTTTCAAGAAAAATAAAAGAATAAAAATAGAATTTTAAAGTGTAAATTTATTTCAAAAATTAAGTTTAATTTGATTAGTATTAAAATCAGAAATTATAATTTGTTTAGGTAGGAAATTCCAACAATAATATGCACTTGAAAAAGTGATAGCTTTTGTTGAAGAATTTCTTTTAAATTCCATTCTTTTTTCAAACATTAATAATTGCAATTCTTTGTATTTAAATAATTGTTTTGGAGCAGAATCATTCAGCCAATCAAGTGTCATGAGCAAAGCAAACGGTTTATTAAAACTCAAAGCTCGTTCAAAAATTTGTCTTTTTCCTGTAAATGGAGGATTACTTATAATTAAATCCCATTTTTTAGGTTCATAAGTATAAAAATCTTGTCCATATTTTATATGCGAAAAAACGACATTATAGCCGTTTTCAATAAATACTTTTACAAATTCGCTGTTTTCATCATCAAAAGGACACCATATTAGTTTATCTTTGAACGGTTTCAAGAATTGAAGTAATGGTTCAACAGCATATTTGTAAGTATAACATTCATCATTTTTACCTGAAGAAATAATATTTTTATTGAGCATCAAATAACCCGATTTGCCTTTCGTCCGGAACATCAAATTTTTCATCTTTCAAAATTTCTCTTACTCTTGCTTCAGCAAGTCCAAATTTACGAGAAATATTTCTTATTGAAGCAGTTGAACCATCAAACATTTCTTTTAAAATCCGGTTTCGGATTTTGTTCCACGGTTGTGACGGTACTTGGATTCCTACTCCTCTTTGATATTGGCACAATGAAATAGCTACATCCCGACCGCAAATACCGTAAATTTCTTTTAAAACTTCATTAGGCATATCGTCTTCGGTGATTATTTCTTTTTCAAATTTAAAGCCGTCACATTCAATGAAATTGTTATCTGTCATTAATCCTCCGCTAATTTACAAGTTTGTAGTTTTATGTCCTCATCAGTTACCGCATTACGGTAAGACGTGCGTTAAGCACGTTTCGGACTATTCATTCCGCTTGATTTGCTGCTAATTTAACATAATCCGGTTCGATTTTTACTTTATCTTCAGCTTTGATTGTTATTCCTGCTTTTAATAAAGTTTTTTCATCTGATTCTGCAAATTTCAAACATTCGTCTTTGTCTAATTCTTCTTTCGCACGAATACAAAAATCGAGGTTTAATGCTTTTAATGCCTTAATTGCTTCATCTTTGCATTGACAAACAACTGATTTTACAAGTCTGAAAGAGACAACACCAAATGTTAATTTTTTATTTCGTGTTTTCAAAAATTCTGATTTGTTTTGCAATGCAAATTTTTCTATATTTTTTTCTATTTCTGTAATTTTAGTTTTAATAATACCTGCTTTTTCAAGTGTTTCGGCTTTGATTTCATTTATTTTTACAGTCTGTTCACCTTCAAATTTTTGTTTTTGAATATTTAATTCGCCAAGCTCTTTTAATGCGGAATTTACTTCTTCCCAACTTTTATAAATGCTTTCTGTTTTCTTTGCCATTTTATATCCCTTTCATTATATCTTTTGCTTGTTCTAATGCTTTAATTGCTGATTGACAATTTGATATATCCCTGTTTTTTTCTCTGTATCCTTTTTCATCACCTGCATATAACTTTTGGAAACTATCAGCCATTGCATTTTTCATTTCTTCTCTGTATGCAAGTATCAATATATCTATTGGATTATTAATAATATATTCTTTAGTCATTTTTACTCCTTGTCTTCGCTTCGCACTACGTAAAATCCGCTATCTTGAATTTTCGGGTTTGCACTTCCTTGCGTTTCGTTTCAAAATGCTGTCGCATTTTTGCACTCAACTCGTCCGTGCAACTTACGGGTTCTGCTCACTTCGTTCGACTCCACCCTACCGAAAATCCGCTACATATTTTCAAATGTTTTAATAATTTTTCTTACATCAATGGGGGTTAAAAATTTAATATGGTCTTTTCCTGTGATTTTTTTAATCATAGTTTGTAATGCAGATTCTCTGTCTTTGTCATTTTTTTGTCTTGAAACATTTTTCCACATTACTTCAATTTTACGGAGTTGAGCAGGTGATGCCATTCCCTGTCTTTCAGCAAGATTATTGTATTTGTATTTCAAAAATGACGGTTTTGCTCTGTATAATCCCTGTACTTGTGCATTATTGCGAAGTTGTGATGTTAGCTCTTCAATTTGCTGAGAAGTAAGGTCTTTTGATGTTTCAACTCCAAATTGTGATAATAATTCTCTATATAATTCTTCGCTTATATTTAATAATTTTCGGAAATAGCCAAGTCTTTGTCTTTGTTTTGCTGAGGATAATAACATTAGAAAATTCCCCCTATCAAAAATTTTGAAGCAGCATGAATTGTTTGAGGTGTTAATTCATAGCCGGATTTTATTAAATCGTTTGTTCTTTTTAACAAATTAAACAGTTCCCGAGCATTACTATGTGCAACATCTTTAAATGTTTTTATACAAACTTCTGATAAATTAGGAAATACTTGTTCGGCAATTGATTTAACATCACTATCTTTAAGTGATTGCAGATTTTCAACACAAGAAATTCTATTTGTTAAATATTCAAATTCGCCTCTCATTCTTGCAAGATTGTTATACAAACGTTCTGTTCCTACAAATAATATACCGAATGTAAAATTACAACGGTCATGAATTTTTCTTAAAGTTCTGAAAACATTAGATTTTAAATTTTCCGCCTCATCTACTATTATCAAATAGTTACTGTTATTTAATTTATTTAAAATTTTTGGTAAAGCAGTTCGTATATAATCATCATTTATATTTAAAAGTTTTGATAACATTCTGATGATTTCATACTTATTTGCATTTTCATTCGGATCAAGCCATATAACTCCAAATTCATTTTTTGCATATTCTTTGCAAGCAGTAGTTTTGCCATAACCGGAGTGACCAAAACAAACCCCTATTTCACCATTTAATTGGCACATTTTTGCAATATTAAATACTTTTGATGCAACTGTTGTTTTAACAAAATCCAATTTGATTTTCTTAAAATCACTTTCTTTTTTTTCATCTGCTTGTTGTAAAAACTTTTCAACTTTTTCATCTATTTTATCAGTTTTGCCTTTGTAAGTATTATTTAAATATAGACTCATTGTGGTTTCTGAAATATCTAATATTTTTGATATTTCTTTTTGATTAAATTCACCATTTGTAATTCTTTGTTTTAGTTTTTCTGCCGTTGTCATATATTATCCTCCTTTTTAATATATTTATGAACTGATTTTTCTATTTTCATAGCAGGTTATTTGATATTCCTCAGAGTCATTACATATGTATTCATTCTGTGATTTTATTTTTATTTGTTTTTTAGAATGACTACTGTACAATGCTAAAAGAGTTGTCTTAATTGGCTTCAATCTTTCTTTTTCAATCTTTTTAATTTGCTTTTGTTTTGTTCTTAATTCGTGTAAATCTTGTGGTGTTCCAAGAATATTAGCAAGCGGATTAACGGACATTTGTCTTTCGGCACGGCATAAAAACTCTCCATTAACCGTATAAACTTTGATATAAGACAAATCAAACATATTGTATTTTGCAATAACTTTTATATTTAAGCCTGTTAATTCGGGAGCATAATACAATTCATTGAATAATCTGATGCCGTTTCTGCCTATTTTTCTTTCTTGTGATGACATGAGTAAGTCGTCAAGAACATCAATATTTACACCATTACCTTTATTTTGATTAAAAAATTCTGCAATAGTCAGTTGAGTATTTTGGCATTTTCTTTGGCGATATACATTGTTTAACCAAGTTTCAATAATTGCCTTTGTTTCTTCTATTGTAGGAATATAACCACCCTGTATTTTTTTATGATATTTTTCATTCCTCTTTGTTGAAGCAGGTTGATTTTCAATATTATTACCAACGTATGACGGCATAAGTTTTGACAAAGAATTTGTTAATTCTTCCCAAAAACGTTCAACAACTTTTTCTCTGCCATTATATGGTTTTGAAAATTGTACTTGAATGCCGAGTTTTTCATATATTCCTTGAATTCCGTCTTCTGAAAAGTCTGCGTCAATTCCATTAAAAGCTTTATTTTTAAATGCCTTACCATTATCGATATAAACAACTTTTGGTATTTTACCAAGATGTATAATAGAATTTCTCAATGCACTTGCAATACTTTGAGTATTTTCTGTTACCATAAGTTCATATCCGCAAAATTCCCAACTTCTCCAATCTAAGAAACCAACCAAATTGGCTCTGCAAGGTTTTCCGGTTAAAGGATTTTTAATCATAAAGTCTAAAACGTGTCCGTCACCAACCAACGCATCACCGACATTTTTCGGTCTTTCACGTAATAAACAGGGTAATTTTTTATCAAGAGCAGCCTTTTTGCCCTCTCTTGCGAAAGTAATCATATCTGAGTAGTTTTTGCATAAATAATTCCAAACCCTGCGATAAGCATTAACTCCCGATATATCTTTATAGCCTTGTTTTAATAATTGAACTCGTATTAGTTCATAGGCTTTACCAATGCTGTATTTATTTTGATGCAGCATAAATTTTAGCAGCATAAATTTTTCAATATCAGATAAAAATGTTGTTAAATGTGTTTCTGAGCCATAATTATATCCGTCAACTAAAGACATATAGTTTTTATTTGATTTTTCGTATTCTTTATTCCAACGATAGATTGATTTAATTGAAATTTTACCAACTTTAGACAGTAATTTTTTTGAAATCAAACCGCTGTTAAATAGCTCTTCAAATTCTTTATCTGCTTTAAGTTTATTTTTTATGCCAAAAACTTCTCTGTGTTCTTTCCATTTTTTTATAACGTCAACCTTAAATAATGCTTTTTGTTTTGCTTTAATTGGTATTGCAAAATTGTTATTTTTTACTTTATCCAATCCAAAAGTTGAAAGAGTCTTTTTAATTGTTTTTTCATCAGATATTGTTGCCGGTATTGCAAAATTATTAAAAGAAACGGGAGCAGGAGTATAAGTCGTCAATTCTGCTCTTTTTTCTGCTCCCTTGGATTTGTTCCACAAAAACAAGTCATTCGTTTCACTATCGTTGCCGCTCATTTTTGTTTTTGCTACTTCGGGTCTCCGTTCGCTATAGCTCACATCCGCCCTACACAAATCCGCTCCCGAAATAACACATGCAGCTGTGTCATTATGTTGTGTGTTTGTTGAATAATTTTCTAAAATCTTTTGTTGTATTTCCGGTTCAAGCGAAGAGACAAGAATTTCATATTGTTTTCCGCCATTGCCATTAATTATGCGATGTTGATATTTATCTGTAGCACAATATCTTTGAATTGTTCTTAATGAAATGTTTGATAGTTTTGCAACATCTTTAATTTTTACATATTCATTCAAAATTTCTTTATTCATAAAAACCTTTTATAATGTCCGTCTGTTCCGGACTGCCAACCATAGTACTTTTTTGAGTGCTTGCTTTGGTATCTCGCACTTTGTTTGTGAACGGTCGGAGAAGTGAAATGAAATCTTTTTTATGTGAAATTGTGTGCAGCTGCGACTGCTTTTAAAATTTTATTTACTTTTTTGTAAGCTGAAAAACTGCCTTCCAGAGCTTCATCAAATATTTCTTTTGATTTTTCGTTAAAATCATTTTCGTTTTTTCCTATTCCTAAATGTTCTTTTAGCCAATTTTCAGCCAATCTGCTGTATTTATGACCATTAATTGCATAGCATACCGATACATAAGAAAGACCGATTTCTTCGCCTATTTGTTTTTGAGTTATTCCTTTTTGGAACAATAAATCCTTGATTAATTTTGCTCGTTCTTTTTTCTCTGTGGAAATAAATTTTTGCGTTTTTTTGTTTATATTCTTTTCGCCCGTAACTTTTTCTTCAAGAACATCACTTGCCCAATTTCGGAACATCATTCCCATTTTTGAATTAACTCTGTATCCGACATGAAATATTGCTCTGCGATTGTAATGTGCTACATTGTATTGTTTGCCGTCATTTGCAGTTATAAAGAAATCCTTTACAACTGAATTTTTATCAAGTTCACCAATATCAAAAATAGTTTTAAAGTGTGATGAAATATTCATTTTTGAACAATCAAATAATTGAGCAATTTGTTTTTGAGTAAGCCACACATCGTCTTTAATCTGTGTTACATCAATAGTTTTGTTGTTGTCAATTTTGTACGGTACTAAATTGTAATTTTGATTTTTTTGAATTGTCTGTGTCATTGATATATCCCCTTATAATTTTTCAATCTGTTCTAATATAATTTTTGTTTTTATATAACTTTCGCAGTCGCCTGATAATGCTTTTTTTACAAAATCATTGACTTCGTCAAAATTTTTGATTTTGAAATTTTGCTCAATATCAATGTTTTTTTGTTTATCTTGAAAATGATATATGATGTTGCAATATTCCAAAAGATTTAATAAAAATTTTTGAAATTCATGCTCCCCTTGTAAAGTTTCGTTTATAATATCTTCTAATATTAAGTTCCAAATAATATCTTTGCGAAATAATACCTTATAATCTTCCATAAAATAATTACCTGATTTTTGTTCCGCTGATTCTGTTTTTTGAATTGTTTGTGTCATTTTTCCTCCTATTTTTGTTCTGCCAATTTTTGATTACGCACATAATTTTCAATAGTAAGACGAAATACTTGTGCCAATGAACGATTTTCTTCTTTTGCTTTTTCTTTAAAATATGCAACGGTTTCGTCTTTTAAACCGAATGTAACTAAGGTATTTCGTGCCAATTTTATTACTCCTTTTTTGTGCTATAATTTATTTAAGTTAATTAATTGAATTATAGTAAAGTATTTACTTTACTATAATAAAGTATATTTTAATAAAGGTCAAGTAATGAAATTAAGTGAATATGTAAAAAAACTAGAAGATGATTATGCGATATGCGTTACATACAAGTATATTGCAACTATTTTGGGCTATACAAAACAGTATATTTCTCAAATAAAAAACGAAGAATTATCAGAACGAAACTTTACAAAACTTCAAGAACACTTTACTAAAATTAAACAAGATAAAGGTATAGATACTGCGAATATTAGAATTTTAAATCGCAAAGAGCATGACAAGATAAATATTAGTAAAGAATATTTAAAATCTATAAATATGGATTTTAAGTATACTTTTGCTTGTTTGCAAACTAATGAAATGATGCAGCCTACTATATTTGAAAAAGATATTGTTCTAATTGACACATCAAATAATCGAACTATAACTGACGGTAAAATTTATTGCTTTAAGAACGATAATGACTATATTATTAAAAGAGTTCAAGTACTAAAAGACAATTCTTTATTATTATTAAACGATAATAACAAGTATCAGAGTCAAGTTGTTTCGTTTTTTGATATGGAATGTATAGGACTTGTAAAAATCGTCATTAAAACATTATCCTTTTAATTTTTTCAAATAATCTTGCAAAAGTATTTTTTGTTCGGGTGTTACACGAGCATAAAAAACTACTGTCTGTTCGGTTTTTGAGCCTTTTTTTCTTCCGGAACCTTCTCTTTTTCCGCCCCAGCCTGATGTAACTTTTTTGTTCTCCATTTTTATTTTCCTCTTGCAATTTTTCAAAAATGAGTAATAATATAAATAAGGGTGGCGGTTTTGCCGAACCGCCGTTTCAGACCCTAAATAAATAAAGCAATAATTTGTAAAAGATGTCCTAATAGCCGTAGGACATCTTTTATTATTTCCTTATTCATTTTCTCACCTCCTTTCCACCATTTTCCAGTAATGTTTTGATGTGTAGTTGGAGGTTTGAGGGTTCCCCTATTTAATTATCAATGTTCTGTATATTATTATATTATCATATATTTTGATATAATGCAAGCATTTTTCAAGATAAAATCAGTTACTAAGGATTTCTTAGTAACTGCAAATAAGTCGTAACAAAAAGATAAGACGGCAGAATTAACTGCCGTCTATCTTGGAGGTTATGACACAATAGCAGTTATTTTTATATATTTAATTGTCAATGTACGAGTCTTGGATTATTCGGGTTTGTACTTCCTTGCGTTTCGTTTCAAAATGCTTTCGCATTTTTACACTCAACTTGTCCGTACAACTTACGAGTTCCGCTCGGCTAAAGCCTCGACTTCACTCTACCGAAAATTGCTTCTTGGATTTTGTTAAAAAGCAAGCCGATTTCCAAAATGGAAACAGGTCTATGAATTACAGTGTTTTTGAAGCCTTGATTTTGCTTCTTCGTTTATGTCTTCCAATATTTCTTCAAAGGTTTTTCGACCAAAACGTATAAATTCACGTTGCGGCATATTTCTTTCTTTATGTCCAAAATTATGAATTGCAGCATATTCCATTGCTGTTCCGATAGTAAGTTTATTACCTTCAATTTCGTCTATTATACTGTTTTTTAAATCTGTACTACTTGTTAAAATTAATGGAGTTCCACCTTTCCAACTTTTAATTTTCCATTTTTTGTATGTATCAGACCAATCTTTCCATTTTTCGCCTGAAGATTTACCTTCTGTTTTAAAATTATCATCTATTGCACCGAGCAATTTTACACTTATCAGTTTTAAAAATGGTGTGAGGTCTGTAAATTCTTGTTTCATAGCATTTAATTTTGAAACAATTTTTTTTGCGTTTATTTTTACTTCAAAACATTTATCGTTGCTCATTTTTAACCTCTTAAAGCATTCTTAATCAGTCTGTCCGGAATTTGTAAAAGTTCCGTTTGCAAGATTTCTCTTTGTTTTTCATCTAAAATACTTCCCATACCGTCAATGTATTTATTGACAATAGGAATTGCTTGAGTTACACCTGCGGTTTTTATTTCATCTAAAATTGCGGATTGCAAAGAATTTAATGTTAAAACTCCAATATCCGTAAGCCCTTTTATATCACCTGTTTGAATTGTTCTTGTTACGTTTGTAAAAACATTATTTTTAATTTTTTCGCTTTGATTATTTATAAAATTTGCAAGTTTTGATGATGATGATTTTAATTTTTCGGCAACGGTTTTTGTATTGGTTGTTAAAATTTGCATATTATCATCTGAAGATACAATATTTTCCGTTACAGGTGTTGTTTTTGTCTGTTCTTCAAAATAAGTAATACTGTCCGTATGTTCAACAATATCAATGCCGATTTCTGCATAAATTATCATATCTTTGTAAGTTTGAACGATATTTTTATTAAATCTTTCAATTACGAAATCTCCAATATATTCATCCAGTTGAAAATAGTTAATTATTTCTCTGTTTTCTGCTTTTTGTTCTATATCATCAATTATTTTTTTAGGATTACAAAAACTTGAATGAAGCTTGATTGTAAGCGAAAATCTTCGTAAATTTTCACCGCCTGCAACAATAGAGGGTTTTCCTCCGATACCTGCTTGTTCATTGTAGGTATATTCTTTCGTACATCCTATATTTTCGGTTCTGTTTAAAATCTGCAACAATGTTAGTTCCGGCATTATTTAATCCTTTCCTTGAATTATTTTACTCGGTCATCCTGTTCAAATACGCTGTTTGATATTAAATTGATAATTTATGTCAAAAAATTCATTGACTTTGGCTTTAGAAATATTGAAATTACCACAATCAACCGAATATACTTCTTCTATATTTCCGATAGGAGTTGTAATATGTGACGGAACAATTTCAGCATTTAATTTTTTTCTGATTGTTGATTTATAATTATTTGCAGCTGTCATAATTTTTTCGACTGCTGAATTATAATCCGCATCAGCTTTTAAAATAATGTTTAGAGGGATATTAATTGTTTTTTTCGCAGGTGTTAAGGCAATAACACGGTCGCACATAGGATTTATTTCTTCACCGTTGAATTTTTTATCAACCATATCAAGAATTGATTGCGGAGTTTCATCATCAGCAGTAAGAGGATATATAAATACTGTTGATTGAGGCGGAATAACTATTTTATATTCTGTTTCACCAATATGTAAAATACACGTTCCGGTTTTATAGTTAATTTGAGCATTAAAATTATTGCCCACAATGGTATTGTCAAATTCTGAATAAATATTGCCGTCATTTTCTATTGTTGCAGGAATTTGCGGACTGTCTGCCTGTGCATCCAAAATCCCTGCATGAGTTGCTAAAGTATGATAAATATACGCATTTTTTGAACCTGCACAAGAAAATCCTTCCGGCGCAAGAAGAATTCTTGTTATATAACTTTCGTCATCTTCTTCATCAAAACCTCCAGCTACACCGTTCATATTTGAAACAGATTTAATGTAACTTTCTGGTTTTATAAGAATATTAATTTCACCTGCACCATAATTATTAACATCAGAATTTGCATCAACAGATTGAATTTCAACATAGGCAAATAAATCACCTGCTTTTATTACTACATCTGAAACAGTTTCAAAAATATATTTTTCATCTTTTGTTAAAACTTGAAGCCCTTTTGAAATTGTAAAATCAAAACTCATTGACTCGTATAGTTCAATTTTTAGGATATCAATACCTTTTTGAGCTTTTAGCCTGTAACAATTAAAAAGTTCGCCGATAAAATCCAAAATAGGATATCTGCTAAATTGCGGAAGATTTAACAAAGCAGCTTCGTTAAATTTTTGCACCAATAAGCTTGCTTTATAACTTATCACATTTAACATAATATTTTCTAATTGAGCAGGAAAAAGTTTTTTTCCCGTTAATTCCTCAAAATATCCTTTTAATTCAGCTTTTTCTGCTTCAACATCATATTCAATAAATACAGGTTTATCCGACATAAAAATCCGCAATCCTTTCTGCTTGAGTTATTTTACTTCTGAAATGTATTTGAGCTTTATATTTTCCGTTAGCATTACATGATGTTTTAACGGATAAAACTTCTGCTCTTGGTTCTTGAATAGGAAATTCTTTATAAACAATGGTTTTAATGATTTTATCCGCATTATCGGGATTTTCACCGATTGCTTCAATTATGTCTGTACCGATATTAGGAGCAAGCGGAACTTCACCCTTTGATAGAGCAAAAATATTTTCATAACATTGTTGAATGTCGTCTAAATCTGTTATGACTTCGCCAATGGTATCTTTTTTATGCTGCCAATTTTTAGTTTTTAAATCTTTTATATCCATTGTTTTTCCTTAATCAAAAATTAAAAAGTTTGTTGTGGAACTCCTGTGCTTAAGCCGTTATTACCGTTCGGGTGTTCGTGAGAATTGTATTTATTTCTCATTTCTTCCATTGAATATGCTTTGTCTGTAATATCTCCGTTTGAAGTTATATTCCCGTCAACATCAAGGTTGCCTTTTATTTTTAAATCAGTTGTAAAGCTTGTTTGAACCGCTTTTAAATTTATTGATTTTATTGCATCAATTATTAAGTCATTTTCTTTTTTGTCGTACATAATCTTTGTACCGTCTTCAAAGAAAATATATTTTTTGTCCTCGTCAGAAATTATGCAAATATCTTCATCATTATATAAAGCCCCGATGACACATCCGTCTTGTAAATCATCCGTACAAACAGCAGCAACAAGAGTATTAAGAGCCATTGTATTATATGATTTATCTTTTACTGTGCATTGCTGCGGAATAAACAGCCAACCTGTCGTTATATTGTCGTATTCTTCAACTTCAATTTTGACACGAGGCATTTTTTCATCTATTGCGGTTATCTTCCCTGTTATATACATTTAAATTTTCCTTATTATTGTCTTGGATTATTCGGGTTTGTACTGTCTTGGTTTTTGCTTCACGAAAACAAGCCTTTCATTTCACTTCGTTTTCATTCACTTTTGTTTTCGCTACTTCGGCGTTCCCTCGTTCCACTCAGTCAGCCTACTCAAAAACCGTTTTCCTGTTATATACATTTTTCTATTGCTCCAGATACGCTCCAACCGCTTCCGCTAAAAGTATGATTTGCGGAAGTTATATGATATTTTCCGCCAAAACGTCCGTAATCATTAATCAAAATATTTACACCGGCACAAAAAAGCGGAGAAGGTTTTTTAAGGCTGATACTGCCTTTGATTTCTTTTGAACCGTTTTGAAGTCCTGCTTTTGCAATTTTCATTGCCTCTTCTTTAGAATTTGCTTTTACGGTTAATTTAAGAGTGTCAACCCCGTAATTTCTTTTTTCGGTATAAGAACATAATTTTTTTGTTTTGGCATTAAAATATTTAACGGAACAAGCTTTATATATTTTAGATGATGTGTCCGTTAAAGATAAATTTTTTATGTCTTCTTTTTTTAAAATCAAAACAGAATCGGCAGAAGTTAATGTATCTGCTTTTGTAAAAGTTAAAACACCGTCTGTTATCTTAAAAATATAGCCAAATTGATTTGCTATACGTGTTAAAAAATGTAAGTCTGTTTCATTAAATTGAATTTGTCTGCCGACTTTTACAAAACCTTCAGAACCTGCAACTTTATAACCATGTATTTGACCGAATTCACGAGCAATTTGAACAAGTGTTTTATCTTCAAAAACTCTGCTGTTGCTTGTTCTTAACGGGCTGTTAATTGTTGCTGCCAATGCTTTTACTTCAATTGTATCACCGTCTTGAGAAGAATTGAATGTAGATTCGTCAATGGTAAAAGTTCCTGTATT
The DNA here is from genome assembly GCA_947624605.1 of Candidatus Gastranaerophilales bacterium. Taxonomy (GTDB): domain Bacteria; phylum Cyanobacteriota; class Vampirovibrionia; order Gastranaerophilales; family Gastranaerophilaceae; genus RUG841. Next base: position 15,797 of record CANQLA010000028.1, read on the forward strand.
TAATATTTCTGCATTTTCATATCCGAATTTACAAGAAAGTTTTGCACCTTTTTCAAGATACCAATTGTTTTGAAATTTGTTATCATTGTCTTTTAAATGAATTGTGAGTTCGTCTGATTGCTCTTTTTCATAATCCGTATATGTTATTTCCTGTAA
>CANQLA010000029.1 GCA_947624605.1 Candidatus Gastranaerophilales bacterium
CATATCAAAGTAATAATAACTTCGGAAGATTGTACTATATGTAATTTTTGCATTTGCGGTTCAATAAATTTAATCCAATGAACATCTTTTTGCTCATTACAAAAATATGACAGAAAAAGCATAAATAAAAATGCTCCGCCAAAAGTAACAAGAGGAACGTGACATAATTTAAGATAGTGTGCATATTTTTCTACATCATTAAAAGCTAAAAATGCAACTTGTGACAAAGATAAACCTGCAAAAACAGAAACAACCACAACCGGGAATAAAAATCTCATTCCGAAAACAGCAATTAAAATGCCCCAAGTAACAAATCTGTGCTGCCATTTTTCCGTCATTTTTTCAAGTTTCATAGCATTAACCACAGCATTATCAAATGATAATGTAACTTCTAAAATTGATAAAAATAAAACAATGAATACACATAATAAAGCATGACCCGGATGTTTTTGCATTCCCCATATTAATGCGGCAATTATACCTATGATAGATACATAAATTGAACCTTTAAAATGTTTTAACATATAAATATTCCTTATAATAATTTAAGTACAGAAGCATTTTATCATAATAAAACACTTAGGATTCAATTAATAAATACTATATTATCAAAAAAAATTTGTTTGCTATATAATAAAAAATGATAAATAAAATGAAACCGGAGGCAAAATTGAAAGTTGAAAAACAAGCAACAGTATGGCAACCCAATTCTATGGGAAAATTTGACTGTTTAAAACTAAAAATAAATAATATAGCAATAGACTTGTTGTTAAATTACCTTGGACATAATTTTAATAAAGAAAAACTTATTAATCTTGCAAAAATTTTTGAAAAAATCGCAGGATCAAAAGGAGGAATAAATCACGCAAAGAGAATGCAATGGCTCTTTAAATCAGAACATCCGCATCTTTTTTGGTGGAAAAAAATACTTACCGAACTTCACCCGAATTGCAGAAACAAATTTATAAAAAATTTTTTTGTAAACGGATATTATGGAGATAATCTGAGGAAACGAACAATATTTAATGAAAAGAACGGTTTTTTCCCACCATCGGTATTACTTGCAAGTATTACCAAAAAATGTAATTTCAATTGTAAAGGATGTTGGGCACACGAATACGATGTAAAAGAAGATTTAACAAAAGAAAAGTGGCAAGAAATTTTTACGGAAGCAAGAGATATAATGGGAATACATATTATTCCGGTTGTTGGAGGAGAACCATTTGCCAGAAAAGAATTTCTTGAACTGGCCGAGGAATTTAACGATTGTGCTTTTATAACATTTACAAACGGTTCTTTAATTAATGAAAAAACAGTAAAACGGCTTCAAAAACTCGGCAATGTATATCCGATGTTTTCTTTGGGCGGATTAAAAGAAAATACCGATGCAATTCGAGGAGAAGGTTGTTTTGATATGGTAATGTCAAAAATGGAAATGCTCAGGGAAGCCGGAATATTTTTCGGAGCAAGTATAACAGCAACAAGCAAAAATTGTGATGAAGTAACATCAGATGAATATATGAAAATGTTATCCGATAAAGGTTGCCTATGGTCTTGGTTTTTCCATTATGTTCCTGTTGGAGATGCTCCTGATGTCAGTTTGGTTCCAAACGCACAACAACGTCAAAAGATATTAAAATCAGTATATAATGCAAGAAATACACTTCCTATGATGACTGTTGATTTTTGGGGTGACGGACCTGAGATGATGGGCTGTATTGCAGGCGGAAGACAGTATATTCATGTAAACCCAAGAGGTGATGTAGAACCCTGTACATTTGTCCATCTTGCAACACATAATTTAAAAAATTGTACTTTGACAGAAGCACTTGCCTCTCCTTTTATGAGTGCAATACGCAACGGCATACCTTATCAAGACGGAAATCTTTTAAGACCTTGTATGATTGTTGACAGACCGGAAATCTTAAGAGATTATTTTGAAAAATTTAAACCTTATGAAACTCATAAGGGTGCTGCCGATTATCTTACAAAAACAGAAATAAAAGAAGAAATTGATAAATATTCTCAAAGCGTTAAACAAATCCTGGATAATGACTGGAGGCAAAATCTTTGGATGACTATCTTCCCTTTGGAAGGTGAATATTATGTTGACAGGGATACATTCTGTTCAACGGAAAAACCCGACTCTTGCCAAACAAATTGCTCCTGCTGTCATTAATTGAAAATTATGAAAAAAATAATTTTTTTAATAATAATTTTTATAATTTATTCAATAATTGTAAAGTTCTGTCCGATTGTTACACAATTGGACAGAACTTTTATAATAAATTTGCAGGAATTTTTAAAACCATTACCGGCAGGAATTGCATTGCTGCCTGATTGCCTCCTATATTCCGCTATGATTATATTCCCGCTTATAACATCGACAATATGGTTTGCCATTAAAAAACAATATGTAAACGGTATAATTTTTTTAACAGTTCCTTTAATAACTTTTTTATTAAATTGCTTGATAAAAAATGCAATACATAGAACAAGACCTCCGTATGAATTACAGCAAATAATTCATCCTGACAGCTATAGTTATGTTTCAAGTCACAGCCTTGTAACAACTTGTCTTTGGGGTATGATTATATATTATTTTTTCAAATATTCAAAAAATCAAAATATTAATATTCTCATTGTTTTCATAACGATTTTTTGGACATTATTCGTCGGAATTAGCAGAATTTGGCTTGGTGTTCATAATCCTACGGATGTTTTCGGTGCTTATTTTTTAGGTTACATACTTATTCTCATTTATATCCGCATTGACAAATATCTTAACCGAAAATAACTTTATATAGACTGAAAATAATACCGGTATCAAAAATTATTTACTCTTTATAACAAATAAAAAGGCTTCAATATATTGAAAAGCCTTTTTATTACATTTCCCCACTATTAATTATTTTATCTGCCTGACTATATCGTCAATTTACTTACAAATTAATCTAAAAGAGCTTCTAATATTTCAGCATTCTTTTGTGCTAAAACATTTTCACGTACTCTTTGTTTATTTATATATGATCTTAGAGCTTCTCTTATCAATTCGCTTCTTGTACGGTTTTCACCTTCTGCTACTCCGTCAATCTTTGATAAAAATTCTTCGGGCATTGAAATTAAAACTCTTGCCATTTATAATCTCCTTTTAATTATCTTCTCTATACTTACATAAAGTAATTTTGATATAAAAAATTGACTGTTTCTATATTCGGATTTTTATAATTTTCAAAAATTCCCCTTGTGAATATTGGGTTTTAGATATATATATATACAAAAATATTGAGCGTAATATTTCTTAATAAAATACAAATATAAAAATTACATAATAAAATACATAATATTTTTGATTTTACCATTAATATTTGTTAAAGTTATTATTGTTTATAATTATTCAAAAGCAAAATTCAGGTAAATAAACTGTGTACTGGGGAATGGAGAAAATTGGATTTAAGAAGTAAAATTAAAAAATTTATATATAAAACATTACTTGGCAAAAAATATTACAGAAAAGGTAAATGTATACGATGCGGAGCTTGTTGCAGCAGAATATATGTTCGTCATTCCAAGCATACAATTACATCGGAAAAAGAGTTTGAAAAGTTACAATACATACATCCTTTTTATACATATTTAAAAATACAGGGTAAGGATGAAATAGGGTTGATATTTAGTTGTTCAAATTTTGACAGTAATAAACATATTTGTAAAATACACAAAAAAAGACCCGGAATATGCAGGAGATACCCTGATGAATTAATTTTTCCCATGGGTGCTTCACTTTCAGAAGGTTGTGGTTATTCTTTTACACCAATTGAAAGTTTTAAGGAAGTATTATCCGAAACTGAAAAAAATCATATTAGAAAGGGCATTTTTTTCACTAAAGGAGAGGATAATTTTAACAAAGATTAATATTTATATGATTTTAGACAGATATTTTTTCAAGTTATTATGAGCTTTTACATCGTGAACTCTTAATAAATTAACTTTTTTACTGATTAAATACTGAGCATAAATAGCAGAAATTTCATCACGGTGTTGTATATCAAATGTATCAGAAATAAAAGATTTTCTGCTTATACCATATAAAATGGGATATTTAAGGGTAAAAAATTCATCAGCGCGTTTTATGAGTTCAAATTGGTTATTGATAGACTTACCAAAACCAATGCCGGGATCTAAAATTAAAAGATTTTTATCTAAACCGTGAGAAGAAAGATATTCAATTTTTTCGGCAAAAAATTTAAAAATTTCATCAACAATATCACCGTCAAAATCATTATAAACAGGGACAGGCGGGATGCAATCAGAATGTGTTATAACAACCGAAATTGAATAGTTTTTTAAAAGAGTAAATATGCTTAAAAAAGAGTTTATATTTGAAACGACATTTAAAATATTTACACCTTCATTTATTGCAGCAATAGCAGTTTCCGGATGAATTGTATCAATACTCAATAAAATATCAGGTTTTTCGGATTTTAACTTTTTTATAACAGGCATAACCCTTTTGATTTCTTCATCAGGAGAAATCAAAACAGCGGAAGGTCTTGTTGATTCTCCGCCTATATCAATTATATCCGCACCATCTTCAATCATTCGCATAGCATTTATGAAAGCATCTTCACAGTTATAATTTTTGCCGCCATCAGAAAAAGAATCGGGAGTTATATTTAAAATACCCATTAAATATGTTTTGTCAAAATCGAAAATTTTAGAACCTATACTGTAATATTTTTCGGAATTTATAACGCTCAGAATATCAGAAGCGAGATATTTGAGTCTAAAAGGTTGTTTTTTAAGTTTTTCCGAAAGTAAGATGAATTTATCTTTAGTTCCGCAAACTAAAGCATCAGATTTTTCACATTTGCAAGTTATAACATCCTTTCCTACAGCAGCATCAAAACCTATTGAAAGGCATGTTTGTTTTAAAATACTTGCTTCAGGCGGTTTTAAATCAAAAAATTTCAATTTAAATATTTGCAATTTATTTGAAGCACAGTCAATATAAGAATTAGAAAAATTAATGCTTTCAAGTTCTTTTTTTATATCGGAAGAATATTTTTTAATTAAGATTTTGTTATTCATACTTTACATTATATCTTAAGCATGTAAACTTTAGATATACTAAATTATTAATAGGAGAAATATTATGTCAACAGTTATAAATGCAGAAAAAAGAGACGAAAATAAAAACCCCAGACAAATAAGAGCAGAAGGTAAGCTTACGGCAACAGTTTATGGAAAAGGTATGCAATCTGTGGCTTTGGAATTAAATGAAAAAGATTTTATAATGCTATACAATAAAGATAAAGCAGCAACATTTGATATAAAAGTTGCTGATGAAACATATAGTGTCAAAGTTCAAGATATTCAAAAAGATTACAGAACAGGCAAAAATCTCAATGTGGAATTTGTAAAGGCATAGTTATAATAATAACTGATTTAAAAAAACAAAAGAGCTGATTTTTTAATCAGCTTTTTTAATGATTAAAAAATCAAACAAAAATTTGTCGTAAGAAGTACTCAAGTTGTTTTTTCCACCAGAACCAGTCATGAGAAACATCATAGCCCCAATAGTCAAACCAGTGAGGAATATTTTTCATTGACAAAATCGTATCAAGTTCTCTGGTACCGGATAATAAATCTTCTTCCCAGGCTCCTTGACCGACACAAGCAATAATTTTGCTTTTTCGATATAAATCCATATAAGGATGATTATCAGCCATATTTTTTAAAAAATGTACAGGAGAATTATCATAAACCAAATTATCGAAATAGTTATCAAAAAAGAATTGAGCATTATATAAAGCACTTAAAGACAAGACGACATCAAACAAATCAGGTCTTCTGAAAAAGAAAATGCCTGCGTGAATTCCGCCCATACTACAACCTGTTACCATAGCTTTATTTTTATCGGAAGCATAAAGAGGGACTATTTCGTCAATAACATAATGAAACCATTTTTCCTGAAGTTGAATTCTCTCTTTTGGATTACCGTTTTTATTTGACCAAGTTTCCTGATCTATACTGTCTAAGCAAATAAGTTTAATTTTGCCGCAATCAATCCAAGGTTGAACCACATCCACCATGCCGAAGTCTTTAAAATCATGAAATCTTCCGTTTTGTTCAGGGAAAACGAAGCATACTTTTCCGCCCGTACCGTAAATAATATATTCCATATCCCGAGCGAGAATATTGCTATATGTTTTTATGTATTTTTCCTGCACAACTACTCTGCTTTCTTGTGAACGAAATCGATAAATTCATGAACATCATCAATATCCGAAAAGCAAGCAGTATACATTTGACAGCCCATTGTTTCCCACATTAATTCAGGCATACATTCACACATAACAATTTTGCTGCTGTAACGTTTAAGAACATCCTGATGAGAATAATAATAAGAATATTGATTTTTTCTTCCGGCATAAACACAATACTGATGTTTATCACTTTCAGGCAAAATTCTTTTGTCATCGGTAACCATGTCTGCCCAGATTTGATATACATCAGTCGAATGTGCAAAATTCATCATATCAGGGGTATAGCCTCCGGCAGGACGCATATTTACTTCCAAAGCAGCAAAATCACCTTTTTCGCCAATTCCGTCATAAGATTTTGTCAGACAAAAAAATTCAAGATGTACAAAACGGCTTTTTACATTAAAAGCTTTTAATGCTTTACGACCTAAAACTCTCAATTTTTCAGACATTTTTGTAGTGGTATAATACGATAAATTAAGCCCTTTATTAACAATATCTGCAATAGAAGGCGGCCAATCAGTCATGGATTCAAATAAAGGTTCCGATTTTGAATTTACAATTGCATCATAAGAACAAACATTACCTTCAATAAATTCTTCCATTACATAGGAAACATCTGATTTTGTTTTGTAAAAATCCAACAATTGTACTTCATTTTCAATCTTGCTTGTATGAGCAGCTCCTACACCCACATCAGGTTTTACAATAACAGGGAAACCTCCGATTTCACTTATAAAATTTTTCGCAGCATCAACAGTGCTGACTATATGCTGTCTTGCGGTAGGAATTCCTGCTTCTTTGTATATTTTATGCATTATGGATTTATGTTTCCAATTTTTGATTTCATCAAGATTGATTCCTGTGACAATATTAAAAGCTGAACGAAGTTTTGCATCTTGCTCAAGCCAATATTCATTGTTTGATTCAAGCCAATCAATTTTTCCGTATTTTTTCGTAAAAAATTCAACAGCATTATAAACTTCATCATAATTTTCCAAAGAACCAACTTTATAATATTCGACAAGGGCTTTCTTTAAAGGCTCTTCAAGAGATTGATAAGATGAATCACCAATACCTAAAATGTTAACACCGTTTTTGCGTAATCTGTCACAAAAAAGCCAATAAGTATGGGGAAAATTTGGAGAAATAAAAATAAAATTCACAAAAGTATCCTTATTAAATATATCAAAGATAATTATAACAAAATTTTGATTTGTGACAAGTACAAACTTATAAAATTTCTACAAATAAAAATTGTAGAGATATGTGAAATTTTTTAATTAGTATTTGAAATTAAAATTTGTTTATGTTAGTATTCAAGCGAGAAATACTAATTTTCAAGGAGAAACAAATTGAAAACATACGAATTATTATTAATGATAAAACCAAATATTGATTCAGAAGATGTACAAAATGTAGTCAAAAAGATTAATGATTCAGTAGTAAGTTTGGAAGGAAATGTCGTAGATACCGACTTATCAGGACGTAAAAAACTTGCATACGACATTAATAATTTTAAAGATGCTTATATGGTTGTATTAAAGATTGATATGGAAGAATCAAAAGTAGCAGAATTTAACAGACAACTAAGGCTTAATGATAATATTATGCGAATGATGTTTATGGAAATTTCAAAAGTAAAAGCGTAGGCGAGAATGACAGTTTGTAAAGCAACATTCTCGGGAATGATATTCCGAGCACCCGAAAAAAGATTTACTCAAAATAATATACCGATAACTTCATTTACACTGCAAGTAGATGGAAATGACGATTTATTGGTAAGAGTAATTTCCATGGGAAAAACAGCAGAAACTGTTGAAAACAGCCTTTCTAAAAAAGATAGGATTGTTGTAGAAGGCAGATTAAAGACTGCTGTTGTAAAAGATGAAAATGGAAGCGAAAAAAGGATTATGGAACTTGATTTAGCTTCATTTGAAAAAATAAGCGGTTCATCAACGTCAGATAATGAACCGAAAGAAATAACAAAATTCGCCGAAGAAGATTTCTCGGATGATTTAATAGGCGAAGAAGAGATCCCCTTTTAACGGATAGAAAGTAAAGGAATATAAAATGGCAAGAGAACAACAAGAAAAAAAGAAAAGAAAAAATTGCAGTTTTTGTGCAGATAAAATAGAAGTAGTCGATTATAAAGATGCCCAAAAACTCAGAAAATATTTAACCGAAGCAGGAAAAATCCTGCCCAGAAGAATCACCGGTAACTGTGCAGAACACCAAAGACTTCTTGCAAGAGCTGTAAAACGAGCAAGAGAGGCAGGATTACTCGCATACGTTTTTGATTAATCATCAAGAATGATTACTCTTGATTGTGTTACAAAATTACCACCCCCTGGAATATACGGTGTTTGCGGGGGATAATTTTTGTAATTTCTCCTTAGCGGATAGTTACGGTAAACGTTGGGATAATTATAAACCGGCGGAGTATAGCCTGTTATTGAACCGTTAAATATATCATTAACTATTTTTTTTAATTTATTTGTTTTCGGATATGAATTGGAGATATAACCGGAGTTTTCGATATTTGAATTATCTAGAATTTTATTTATAAAATTGACTCTTGAGTTAAAATCTCCTGATTGAACTGTTCCGAAAATTTTTTGTTCAACTTTTGCAAGTCTGTCATAGGGATTTATATTTTTATCATTTCTGCTGTAACCCAATATTCTGGTTTCCGCCAAAGATAAATTATCCAAATCATAATATTCTGTATCCATTGGCAAAGAATATACATTGTTACAAGCAAAAAACATAAAAATTATTAATAAAATATTTTTCATATATTCCTCTTTTATTTGAATATACGAAAAATCATAAAATATGACATTCCCCGACCGGTATTAATCTAAATTTTTTAAAACATACAAAGCATTATAAATTTTTTTCAGAAGATCTTCATCTTTATTTTTTATATTTTCTTTACTATATTTTTGACCATCTTCAGAAAATGGAAGATATTTTGTATAAGTGACACCTTCCGCTTTAAATGAAGCAATTGCTCTTGCATCTTCAGCAAGTGAAATAACTGCTCGATAAGAAGCATAATTTCTTTCCGGGCGAGAATGATATTTCCTTTGGATATAATACGCATGATCAATAAAATTACTTGCAACAGCATTAAACATTTGAATATTTTTTTCATCTTCAATATAATTTTTAAATTTTTCAAGTATATCAATTACCGGCTGAATATCTTTTATATATTCTGAAGTTCTGCTTTTTTTTATAATAATGTCCACATATTCTTTATTTTCCCTCGGAATATTCTTTAAAACAGGTTCCTTATTATTGATACTATAAGGAGGTTTGACAGTTTTTGTTTTTATTTTATAACTCATGCCCGATTCCAAGTCTGGTAATTGTCCTTCATAACCTGCACCGGTGCAACACAATACAATAAATAGCAATAATAAAAAACGTTTCATAATCAAATTATACATATTTTCGGATTAAAATCATATATCAAACAGACGGTTTGTAATGATTGATATTTGTATTATTATTTATATAAAATAAAGGAAAAAATATATGAAGAAATTTTTATGTTTATTATTAACATTTTTAATAATAATAATATTAACCGGCTGTAAAAAAGAAACGGAGAAAAATATAACAGATACTTTTGAAGCGGCAAAAGAAAGAGGGAAATTTATAGTAGGTGTAAGTTATGATTTAAAGCCTTTAGGCTATATTAACGAAAACGGAGTACCCGACGGATTTGAAATAGATTTAGCAAAACAAATTGCAAAAATTATATTAGGCAGCGAAAATGCCATAGAATTTGTGCAAACACAAGGATATAATTCTATTTTTTTAGTAGCCTCAAAAAAAATAGATTTTCTCATAGCCGCTACGACGATTACCCCCCAAAGGCAGCTTACGGTTGCATTCTCAGATCCATATTATACAACAGGACAAGTAATATTAGTTCATCAAAACAGTGATATAAAAAAAGCAAAAGATTTAAACTACAGAAAAGTTATTGTTCAATTGAACTCAACTGCTGAAAAAACGCCGAGATTATATGCTCCGGCAGCTATTTTAGTTGGTTTCAAATCACATCAAGAGGTATATGATGAATTTAAGAGAGGAAAAGCAGATGCCATAATTTCTGACGAAGCATTATTAAAAGGCTTTATTATGGAAAATCCGTCAGAATATAAAATATTACCGTTTAAACTTACATCAGAACCATACGGAATAGTAGTAAGTAATTCACCGGAATCAGCTTTTCTGAAAAAAGCAATAAACGATGCATTGAAGCAACTTCGTTCAGACGGAACAATTAACCGACTTAAAGAAAAATGGAATTTATAAACTACAACGAAATTTCTTTAAGAATATCTTTGAAATTAGTACTTAATAATTGAGCAAAAACTTCAGGGTCAATTTGCGTAACTACGGCAGGCATAATATCATCAGGAAGTTCCTGTATCATTTGTAAACAATCTTTAGGTTCTAAAACTTTTAATGTTTTAAGGAAATCAGGTTTTTGCAATTGAGTTAAAGGCTTCATAAGAGCATTTGTTGAAAACTCGAGTAAATAATCCGGATCATCATCAGCTAAATTCATGATTAATGCGGCTTTTGTTTCCGGGTTAAATGCCTGCAAAGTTCTTGCAAATTTTCTATCGTCCAATGCCGCCATCTTTTCTTGAACTTCTCTTGAATCACAATGCTTGCACTGTTGACCGGTCAAAAGTTCCATCATACCTTGAAGTTTATTTTGTTCTAATCCAGCTATAGATTGAAGAATATCATTTTTTTCAATTTTAGGGGACTCAAAAAATTTATTCATTTCTTTTTCTTGAGTAACTTTCAAGAAATTTTTAACCGTAAAACTGTTAAATACAATTGTAGCAAGTTTTTCTTTAGGAAGCTTACTGACAAGTTTTGTCAATTTATCTTGAGAAAAAAGTTGAAGAGTTGAATATAAAACATCATCATCCAAAAACTGCATTAAAAATTGTAAATCATCAGCTTTAAGCTGTTTCAATATTAAAAATCTGTTTCTTGGACTGGTTAATTGATATAGTTCTAAAATAGATTTAGGATTATTATAAACATCAGATTCAAAGTCAACAGCCTGTTTATTACCTTGAACCGCTTGTGCTTCCATAAATTCATCAATTGTGGTTAATCCGGCTTGGTTAATACGTTTTGTATTAATGCCGTAATTTTTAATTAAATACGATAAATTTACATCTAATGTAATCATTTCTATCTCCGCTATTTATATAAATGCATGTATTTAGCTATTATTGACCTATTTTTTGAAAATAAAAACAAAAATTTACATATTGTAACATTTTTTATAAAATATTATTCAAAGAGAATATAATATTTTTATGAGTAATTATTTTAAAATATTTTTTCTTTTGTTTTTCATATTAACATCGCATATTTGTTTTTCAAAAGAAAACATTGATGAAATTAAGCAGCAGGTTATCGTTTTATATAATGCAAATAAGTTAAAAGAATCATATCAACTTATCTCCAAAATACCTGAAGATAGCAGAGATACAGAAATTTGGCTGTTAGCAGCAAATATTACACAAGATTACGGAAGGGAATTAGATACTATTTTTTTACTTCAAAAAGCGATTTCCGTTGATCCCAATAATTATAAGGCATATTACAATTTGGGAACAATTTATTTAAAAAACAACAAATTAAATTCTGCGATTAATAATTTAAAACTTTCACTTAAATATAACAAAGAATTTGCCTATGCGTGGTATAACCTTGGATGTGCATATTTAGGTCTTTTGGACTATAAAAAGGCAAAAAAGGCTTTTATGAAGGCTATTTCTTTTAATTCTGCCGAGCCTGATTTTTATTATAATCTTGCTTATACGTATAAAATACTCGGAAATGAAAAACAGTCAAAAAAAATGTTAGAAATATACAACAGTTTGATTGAAGAAAGTAACTAATTTGCCTAAATTTATAAAAATGTATTATTATTATAATTGGAGATTATATGTACGATTATATTAAGGGCATATTGGTATCTGAGAAAAGCATCAATAACGGCATATCAATTACGGTTGAATGCCAAGGTATAGGATATCTTATTAAAACTACCGAACGAACCTTAAAAGAAATGCCGCCAAAGAACACTGAAGTGAAGATATATATTTCTCTTATTCATAAAGAAGATATCATGACATTGTGCGGTTTTTTACACAAAGAAGAAAGAGATTTGTTTGAAATACTACAAACCGTATCCGGAGTCGGAGTTAAAGCAGCTTTAACTTTAATTGATGAATTTTCCGTTTCAGAGCTTATCGGTGTCGTTATCAAAGAAGATTATAAAGAAATTTCAAGAACAAAGGGAATAGGACAAAAATCAGCACAAAAAATTATTTTAGAATTAAAAGATAAACTCCTTGCAAGACAAGATGATTTAAGACCTGAAAATACAGTCTGTGTTCAACAAGAGCCGCAATGCACCGCAGATGTCAGAAATGTATTATTTTCTCTCGGATATTCAAAAGAAGAAATTGATAATGCAATAAAAACGGCTTTATCCGTAAGTCAAGACAAGGTAAATTCCGAAGAAATTTTAAAAACAGCATTACAATATTTAGCACAACAATAGAAGGGAAAAAGCTATGAATATTTTATTTGCAACTTTTGAACTTGCTCCTTTTACAAAAGTAGGAGGATTGGCTGATGTCATGGGAAGCATGCCAAAAGCATTGAGAAAACACGGATGTAATATTAAAATTTTTGCACCGTTTATCGGGTCAATTAATCAAGAAAAATATAACATTAAAGAAGTTCCGGGTTCAGAGATGTCAATTCGTTTCGGTAATGCATTATATACTTTTACCTTAAGAACAACAAAGCTTCCGGATTCTGATATTGATGTTTATTTTATTGAAAACTATAAATATTTTGGTTGTACTCACGATGTTTATCCGAAAAATATAGACCACAGATATGAACAGGAACGATTTGTTTGTTTTTCACTTGCCTGTTTGGAATACGCAAAAAGGTTGAATTTTAAGCCTGACATTTTCCACGTAAATGATTGGCATACAGCTATGATTCCGATATATTTAAAGAACAGTTATCGCAATGACGAATTTTACAGAAATACTAAATGTGTTCTATCTATACATAATCTTGCATATCAGGGGCAATACAATGTAGATATACTTAATTTTGCAAACATGTATATTTGCGATGTCTTCCACAGCTGGGGAGCAGAACACTTTGGTGCTTTAAATTGGCTCAAAGGTGCTATAAATTACGCTGATAAAATTGTTGCTGTTTCTCCAAAATATGCCGAAGAAATTTTAACACCACAATACGGTGAAGGAATGGATTATACATTACGTTGTAATCAAGGAAAAATCAGAGGTATATTAAACGGGATTGATTATTCGGTGTTTAACCCTGTTAAAGATAAATCTATTGCGATGAATTATACTATAAATACTTTTAATAAAGGCAAAGAAATATGTAAAAAAGAATTATGTAAAGAATTTAATCTTCAATACATTAAAAACAAACCTGTAATCGGTTTTGTATCAAGACTTGTAGATCAAAAAGGTTTGGATTTATTTTATGCGGCTGAACAAGAATTAAGAAATATGGATGCACAACTTGTAATTTTAGGTTCAGGTGAAAAACGTTATGAAGAATATTTGGATTGGCTGTGTAAAACTTCTGACAATATTAGAGTTTACATCGGATATAACGGAAAACTTGCAAATAAAATTTATGCAGGTGCTGATATGTTTTTAATGCCTTCTAAATTTGAACCTTGCGGACTTAGTCAATTAGTGGCTTTAAGATATGGTACACTTCCTATTGTCAGAGCAACAGGCGGTTTAGACAATACTATAGTCGGTTATCCGTTAGATAACAGTAATGGCTTTAAGTTCTGGAGATATGATTCTTGGGATATGATGCAGGCTATATATTGTGCTATTGGTGTTTACCACAATGAGTACACAAGAAATGCCATGATTAAATCCGCAATGGAGTATGATTATTCTTGGGAAAAAAGTGCTAAAGAATACTATCAAATGTATATTGAACTTTGCAAGTAAATATATTTCCTTAAAAATACACTTGTCTTCAATAAAGACAAGTGTATTTTTCAACTGTATACATAATAAAACTGACATTTCAAGGTCTTATAAAAATATTTCAAACAACCTGTTTATGCTTGAAAGTATCATAAAATGTTCTGAATTTAAAAATAATATAAGTATCTGAATATACTTTTTAATGCCCTGTACGAATATGATTTTGTTGCCTGCGAGTCTCGCAGGTGGGTGAGTGCCTAAACCAATCCGTTTCCTGCTGCTTGGCAGGTATACTGCATGATTTTGAGAGCTTTCTCTCCCGTTTATTTTAAATGTAGGAACAAAATAAATACCCGCACAAGGCATTATTATTATGTCACAAATTTTTAAAAAATCAATTCTCCTCTTATATTTCTTTATTTCTTATTAAATCTTTAAATCCTTCAGAAACCCTATATGATTCCATCATTTTTTGCTTTGCTTTAGTTATGGTTTTTTTATCCATATTTATATTTTTTGATATTAAATAACTCTGACATTTCTGCGGATATTTAGCGGCTATTGTCGCTAATGCCCATGCTGCACCCATTCTCGCATAATAATCGTCTGTATAAATATTATCTATAATTTCTATTACCTTGTTTATATAAGCATCATTTAAATAATGACTTAATAACATTACCGATACTATCCTTGATTCAAATTCTTTTTGTGAATTAAAATAGATAAGCCCATGTTTTTGTTTGATATAGTAGACAGGTTTAATCAATATATATATTTATTATGTTTTTCGTTTTCGTATAATACATCGACGTTTTTGTACGTGCAAAAAGTTTGTGAATAAGCTCGATATAATTTGGACATGTATATCTTTACTATCATCGATCATGTTTCATTTTGCTTTCATAAGTTGATTATCACATGTATGAGTGTATACCCCGCGGTTCATACTAGTTGACTTCTTTATAAATAGCACAATCACCAAAAGAGTGGTAAGTTATTCCTTTTATCCTCCTTGCCATAAATAATGAA
>CANQLA010000030.1 GCA_947624605.1 Candidatus Gastranaerophilales bacterium
TTTACTAAATAAAAAGAAGAGTATGATACATCTAAATAATCAAGCACAATAAAGTTTAAGAACCATAGATTTTTTTTGTCAAAAGAATTGTATATAATTGCAGTGTCAAACGGCAGTAAAAAAGAGACTGTATCTGATATTCATTTTTTCTGCTGCAGAGGTTGAATTATTAGGTGTTGCAAAATTAAATTTAAAAGATTTTACATTTTTAAAATGTTACACAATAATTTATTTTTAGGTCAAATATATTATAATTTTTACAATATGAATTCATTTCCTATATTTCTTTATTTAACTTTTTAAGTAAAATTTAAAACAATTCACGTGATAGTTTTGTTTTATAGAGTCATAAATCAGTTTTGTTGTATTTGTTGTTAACAAAAAAATTTATCATATAAAATATAAGTTACAAATAGCAAATTGACACTATTCATTACATATTATATAATTTGGGAAAGGAAATTGTTTTGGAGCAGTTCAGAAAACCAATACAATTAAATTTTCAAAAACAAAAATATTGGACCAGATGATAAAAAAATTGCTTAAATTATTGCAGTGTGTAAAAAGCTAAACACTTGATTATTGAAAGTTCTAACGATATCAGAAAGAAAAAGTAAAACATCTGCATTTAAAACTGAATAATTGAAATTAATTTCATAACACGAAATCTGATTCAATTTATATATTATGTTTATAATATTCTAAAATCGGAGCTTACATGTATTTTAATTCAATGACTTATATTTTCGTTTTTTTGCCTATTGTCTTGATTGTGTACTTTACTCTGAATAAATATAAACTTGTAGTACTTTCAAAAATATGGCTTTTACTAGTTTCTGTCTATTTTTATACAACTTTTAACATTTTTTATACTCCTGTTTTTTTATTATACATTCTTATAAATTATTGCTTTTATAAATGTATTAAATTATACGAAAACGAAAAAATTAAAGCAAAAAAGGTTTTAATATTTTCAGTTATGTCAAATATTGTAATTCTTTGTGTGTTTAAATACTTTAATTTTTTTATAAATACAATTAATATAGTTTTTAAAAATAATATCCCGTGTATTCAAATTATAGTTCCGCTTGCTTTAAGTTTACAAACATTACAACAAATTTGCTTTTTAACAGACTGCTATAATAATAAAAAAATTAAATATTCCTTTTTGGATTACTTTTTATTTTCAATTTATTTTCCGCAAATGCTGATTGGTCCAATTGTGAAACATAATGAAACAATACCGCAATTCAACAACTTAAGAAAAAAATTGTTTAATCATAAAAATTTTATAACTGGACTTTCCATATTTTTGATTGGCTTTTATAAAAAAAGTTTTTTTGCTGAAAACTTAAGTTTAATAAGAGTTAATAATATAGCATTAATAAGTTCTATGAGTACTCTTGAGGCTTGGCTGTTTTGTATTATTGAATATTTCAGAGTCTATCTTGATTTATCAAGTTATACAGATATGGCAATAGGTACGGCACTAATGATGAATATCGAACTTCCCGTTAATTTTAATTCACCTTTGCAGGCACATAATATAAAAGAATTTTGGCAGCGCTGGCAAATAACATTTGCTAGATTTATGAAAAATTATGTATTTATTCCGTTGAAAAGTATTAAATCAAAACAATGGTCTGTTAATCCGTGTTTTGCTATAACAGCTACTTGTATTATCGGAGGATTATGGAACGGAAATTCTATGTGTGCGGCTATTTGGGGTTTATTTCACGCAATAGCATTTATAGTACACGAATTATGGAAAAAATTAAATATTAAAATGTTCGGTTTTATTTCAATCATTATAACTTTTCTATTTATGGCATCAACAGGAATATTTCTTTCATTTCGCTCAAATTTAGAAATATACGAATTAATAAAACATATGTTTTGTTGGTATAATTTTGATAAATTATATTATGCTGCTAATAATATACATTTTTGCAGTAATTTAAATGAAAGAATTTTCGGAGTTTATCCTATTGCTGTTTGTATCGTCGGTTTAATTCTTACATTTTTAAAAATATCAATTGAAGGAAAAGATTTATCAAAATTTGTCAGACCAAACCTCTTTTGGGCATTTGTTTTAGCTCTTGCCGTGATAGAATTAATCTTCTTTTATTCTCCTCCAACAGGTTTTTTGTATTATAATGAATGAAAATTTTTATTTTAGGTACCTAAAATATAAATATATTGAAGATAAAAAAAGTGATAAAAAAGTAGTTAAAGCACCGTATTTTAAAAATCTTAAAAAAGAAATAGGATGATTATGAGAAGCAGCGGATTCGCTGACCAATACATTTGCAGCAGCACCAATTATTGTTAAATTACCGCCAAGGCAAGCACCAAGAGATAATGCCCACCATAGAGGATGGTGACCTGAGCCCAAATAGGGAATAGAATGTTGAACTTGAGCAATCAATGGAGCCATTGTTGCCGTATAAGGAATATTGTCAACAATACCGGAGAGCAAGCCTGAACCCCATAAAATAAGCATTGTTGCACCGTTTAAATTACCACCGGTGAATTGAATAAGTTTATCCGCAAGAAAATTGATACCGCCGTTAGCTTCAAAACCGCCAATTATAATAAACAGACCTACAAAGAAAAATATAGTAAGCCATTCTACGTCTTCATATATTTTTTTCGGAGTTTCAAAAAGGAGTAAAAAGCTTGCACCTGCAAGAGCAAATACATATGCACTAATATGTGTAATATCGTGAGTTACAAATCCTAAAATTACTAAAAACAAAACAGCAATGGATCTAAACATAAGAGATTTATCCTGAATAGTTTTTGAATTATCAAGGTTAGCCACATAAGCCATTTTTTCAGGTGTAGTTTTAATACTTTTTCTAAATAAGAATATTAAAATACCAATTAAAAATAAAAAAATAGTAATTACAATAAACGAAAGTTCGTTAACAAAATCCATAAAAGACAATCCCGCTTTAGCACCGATAATAATATTTGGAGGATCACCGATTAAAGTAGCAGTTCCACCTATATTAGAAGATAAAACCTCAGCAATTAAAAACGGCGTAGGATCAGTATCATATTCCTTAGTAACAGCAAAGGTAATTGGAAGCATTAAAACAACAGTAGTGACATTATCCAAAAAAGCAGACAAAGCTGCCGTTAAAGCAGCCATAGTAAACAAAACAAACTTAGGATGTCCCTTAGTTGTTTTCAAAACTTGTATTGCAAGCCATTTAAACACACCGCTTTTACTTGCAATATTAACCAAAATCATCATACCGATTAAAAGAAAAATAACATCAAAAGAAATATATTCAAAAACAGACTTAATGTATTTTCCGGTATTGTCAAAATGACCGTGATGAGGAAGCAATCCCAATAAAAGAGTTAAAGAAGCACCAATCAGTGCAACTACAGATTTTTGAATTTTTTCACTTGCAATTATAATATACGCAATAAGTAGAATTGCACCCGATATTGCCATTCCGTGCGGTAAAATAATATTTTCAAACATTTTATATCCTGTTTCGTTGTGTGTATAAGCATGCTAATTGTAACACAAGCATAAAATCCATGCATTTAAAAAGAGGGTATAAAACCCTCTTTTAAGTTCAAAATATTGTTATATATAATTTTATTCTTTAACAATATCTTTAACAGATAAAGCAATTCGATGTTCTTGAGGAGTAAATTTTTTAATCATAACTTTTACTTCATCACCTACATTATAAATATTAAAAGGATTTGCATTTTCCTGTTCCATTTCTGAAGCAGGAAGAAGAGCTTCTACTCCGGGAAAAATATTGATAAAAGTACCAAAAGAAGTTACTTTATTAACAATACCTGTAATAACTTGACCTTCTTCAAATTTATTTTCAATTTCTTCCCAAGGGTTGTCACCCATTCTTTTTAAACTTAAGCTGATTCTTTTAAGTTCATTATCAATTTTCAAAACCTTTACTTCAATTTTTTGACCTAATTGAATAACATCAGAAGGATGTTTAATCCTTTGCCATGAAATTTCTGAAATCGGAAGAAGTCCATCAACGCCGTTGATATCTACAAAAGCACCAAAATTGGCAATTCTGACAACTTCACCTGTAACGATAGAACCTTCTTCAAGGTTTACAATAACATCATCAACAACTTTTTCCCTTTGTTCAGCAATAGCCAGACGTTGAGAAAATATCAATTTGTTTTTTTGAGGGTCAGCCTCAAGAATTTTAACCTCAATTTCTTGGTCAATTAAACCTTCAAAAGGACTACCTGTCCTTAATTGACTGGCGGGAATAAAGCCTCTTAAATCTTCAGCTTCGGCAATAACTCCTCCTTTAACAATTTGAACAACTTTTGCCATAATTGTTTCATTGTTAAGTTTAGCATTTTGAAGTGTTTGCCAGAATTTTGCACAAGATAGTTTCCGAAGAGATAATATTATACAACCATCTTCTTTGTCGGTTTCTTCTTTTAAAATGTAAAACTCTTTTACTTCGCCTATTTTTATTTCTTCATCTGTATTTTTTTCCGTAGAATTGGAAATTTCTTTATTCGGAAGAAATGCTTCGGTTTTAGCACCTATATCCACCAAATAACCGTCATTTTCTTTTTTAACAATAATACCTTTTACGATATCAGCCACTTGAAATTTGTAATTATAACTTTCCTCGAGTAATTTTACAAATTCATCTTGTTCATTTTTTGTTTGAGTCATTTTAATATCCTTCCTATCAATATTCTGATAACTTGTCATAAACTTTTTTTATAATTTCATCCGGAGTTGAGGCACCAGCCGTAATGGCAATATTTTTAGCATTTTTAATAATTTCATAATAGCCAAATAATTCATCATCAGTTTCAATATGAATTGTTTGAGTAATTTCTTTTAAAATTTCAGCAAGATGAGAAGTATTTGCACTTTTTTTACTGCCGACAACAACAACTAAATCCGACATTTTAGCCAAATCTCTTGCTTCTTTTTGACGTAATTGAGTGGAATTGCAAATGGTATTATAAATTTTCAATTCTTTAGATATTGTTGTAAGATAACATAAAATTTCATTTAGAACCTCTATTCTTTGTGTTGTTTGAACAACCACACCAATTTTTTTAAGTTCTTTAATTTTGCATTCAAATTTTTTCAATTCAACAATATCAGAAATAACAAAAACATTTTCACCGAAACGCTTAGCATAAGCGTTAATAGCAGCTACTTCCGGATGTTCGGGTTTACCAACTATAATAAGAGCATAACCATCTTTTACAAGTTCAACTGCAGATTGTTGAACCTTTTTAACATCAGGACAAGTCAAATCAACAATTTCAAAACCCATTTTAGAAACCAAATCAATTACATCCGGGGAAGCACCATGACTTCTGATAACACAAATACCTGACTCATTTTCGGGCAGTTTATCAACAGTATTGATACCAAGTTCAGATAATTCTTGAATAACATGAGAATTATGAATTAATTCACCCAAAACCCAAATTTTGACAGAATTATTTTCACTTTTTAATTTTTTTGTAGTTTCAACTGCACGTTTTACACCGTAACAAAAGCCTGAATGCTTGGCAATTATAATATTTTTCAGTTTAATTCACATCCAATCAATAAACTAACAGGAAAAGCCTGTCGTAAAAACAGGATAACACAAAAAAAATTATCATCAAGTAAATAAAAAATAAAAATAAAAAGAGCCAAACATACGAAAGGCTCTTTTAAAAATCAAATAGTAATAAAACTAATAAAACAGTTGTAATTAATCATCAGCATGACCGGCAGTACCGAGAACGTCAACCATTTTATGTTTAACCATTTCTTTAACAGCAGTTCTACCAGGTCCCATATATTCACGCGGGTCAAATTTTTCAGGATGTTCAATAAAGAATTCTCTGATAGTAGAAGTCATAGCAAGCCTTAAATCAGTATCAATATTGATTTTAGCGACACCATGCTTAGAAGCATAATTAAGCATATCTTCGGGAACACCTTGAGCATCCGGCAAATTGCCGCCAAATTTATTACATTTTTCAACGAACTCTTTAGGAACGGAAGAAGATCCGTGAAGAACGATAGGATAATCACCGAAACCTGCTTCTTTCAGAGCATCTTTAATTTCCTTTAATCTGTCAAAATCTAATTTTGCTTGACCTTTAAATTTGTAAGCACCGTGAGAAGTGCCGATAGCAATAGCTAAAGAATCGCAACCTGTTTGTTTAACGAATTCGACAGCTTCTTTAACGTTAGTATATTTAGCGTCTTTATCAGAAACATTAACGTCATCTTCAACACCGGCCAATTTACCGAGTTCAGCCTCAACAGAAACACCTCTTTGGTGAGCATATTCAACAACTTTTTTAGTAACTGCGACATTTTCATCGAAGGGGAATCTTGAACCGTCAATCATAACAGAAGAGAAACCGCCATCGATACAAGCCTTACAAATTTCGAAATCAGCACCGTGATCCAGGTGAAGTGCAATGGGAACTGTAGTTGTAGCAAGAGCAGCTTCAACCAATTTAATTAAATAAGTTTGATTAGCATATTTTCTTGCACCTGCTGAAACTTGAAGAATGATAGGAGAACGAGTTTCTTCAGCAGCTTCAGCAATACCCTGAAGTATTTCCATATTGTTAACATTATAAGCACCGATAGCATAACCGCCTGCCAATGCTTTTTTGAACATATCATTTGTTCCAACTAATTTTCTTTCGCTCATGATTTAATCTCCATGTATGCTGTTACACGGATAAAGGTACAACAAAAAATAAAGATTTACAAGCAAAAAAAGATAAATGTTGAAAAAATTTTATGATTAATATAATATAAAAGAAAAGGGTTTGTAGCTCAGTTGGTAGAGCAGTTGACTCTTAATCAATTGGTCGAGAGTTCGAATCTCTCCAAGCCCACCATTTAGAAGTCCTTGTTTTTAATGGTACAAGGACTTTTTTATTTCCTGTATGTCCATTCTGTGTCCGTTTTGTATTTTGAAAAATAAAACACTTTCCTGAATTAAATACTAATTATATGAATTAAGAACATTTATAGCGTTTTGTATATCTAAAGAAGCAGCATGTATATATTGCATAGAAGTGTTTATGTCTGAGTGTGCTAAAACTTCTTTTATTATATGGACAGGTACATTCTCTTTTGCTAACTTTGTGCCGACTGTGTGTCTTAGCCCATGAAATTTGAAATTATCTAAACCTGCTTTTTTCCTTATTTTCCACCACATTCTTTCAAAGGCAGTTGTACTAAATTTTTTTCCTGTTTTAGGGTTTATAAAAATATATTCAGATTCCCTTAAAATAAATCTTTCTTTTAAAAACTTATAAACTGTTTCATTCATTGGTAGTTTTATATGCTTATTACCTTTATTTTTAGTAATTTCAATTATCTTAAAATTAAAATCTATATTTTCCCATTTTAAATCTATGATGTTTCCCCTTCTCAAACCTGTATTTAAAGCAACAATAAAAATACCCTTATATTCATCAGGAACACAACTATATAAACGTTTTACTTTGTCGTCTGTTAAGTAATTTATTTTTCTTGGCTCAAGTTTAAATTTTATTTTTTGTGTAAAAGGATTCTTATATAACCACTCATTATCTATTGCAAGGTTGTATGATTCTCTTAAAATATCAAGGTAAAGATTTATTGTCTTTTTACTTCTTCCTATATCTAACATGTATGATTTAAAATCATCTATATCTTTTCTAATTATTGCTTCTGCTTCTTTTTGCATTCCAAAAAAAACTAAAATAACTTTAACTCTTGCTTTATCTTGTTTATATACGGTTCTATTGATTTTACTGTACTCAAGAAAATTATTTAAAACATTTGATAACAAACATTTATTTTTTTCTTCTTTTTTCTGTATTACTCCATTTTGCCTTTGCTGTACTTTATATTTAAAGCCGTTTTCAATCTTTTCGGCTTCCGCTTTGGTATTAGCACCATTACATAAATAATGATGCCTTTCTCCATCTATTTGAAAACGGCAATAATATTTTCCATTCCTTTTATATACACTCATGCTATCTTTATAACACCTCATGCATCTTTTTCAAGCCACTCTTTTGCCTTTTCAATACGCACAAAAATACTGTTTCCGATTTCTCGAAAAAGAAAAGAGGGTAATACCCCTCTCCTTTTCCATGTCCTTACTGTACTTTCGGATTTTCCTATTTCTTTTGCAAATTCTTTTATACTTATTAAATTAAACAATATTTTTACCTTTCTTCATGAAATTTTTGTTACAATATCTCTTCTATTTTTCCTTGTAACGGACATTTTTTTATCACTATATTTTCATAATGTGGTATAACAAGATTCTTTTCTATACCTGTAATTAAAGGACATATATCAAAATTTATACAAACTGAACACTCATCTTTGTTCTCTGTATAACACATTGTTAATTTTAATTTTTCATCATATTTAAAATACATTAACTTATAAACTCCGTATAACTGAAATCTTTTGATTTATTAGTTGCAAAAGCCATCATTATTCTTGTCATAAAGTGTCCTTTATGATTGTCTTGTGTATCTCCTTTTAAAAAAGCAATATAATGAATCAAAGCATGGTTTAAATGTTCCTCTTGCGGAATCAACCGCCAATTATTAATTGCATACTTAGAAGCCCCTTCTTTTAAAACTTCACCGATTTTAAGAAGAACATCAAGATAATTAACACCAAGATTATTTAAAGCGTCAATTAAATAAAGTTTTTCTCCTGTACGCATAAACCACCCTATTTTATCAAACACTCCTAAACCATCATCATTAAATGCTTTTAAAAAACTTCCGTCAAGTAAATGCAGTGCATATTCGGTTTTACTTTGTTTACCCCCATTTGCATTAACCTCAATTTCTGCATCTTTTCCACAGCCTTTTACAAGCTCCATAATTTAACCTCTTTCTTTTTGAAATCATAATCCGTATTGCGTAATATACGTGCCATTCTTGCATTTTTTAAAGCTTCATCTATGCTCATTCCGTTAGCAAGATATGTTTCTTTTACCTTTTCCCACATCTGTTCTAAACTGTTCTCTCCGACTTTACCGAGAATCTTTTTGGCTTTTGTATCTCCTATATTCTTACATCCGCTATAACCGTCAACTACATCACCTTTTAATGTTTGATACATAAACCACCAGTCCGCTTCTTCTTCCGTTATGACAAGTTTTTCAACTTTTCCGTTAGGAAAAACTTTATAAAATTTACACGGAATTGTTTTGAAATCTTTATCCATACTCCAAATAATTTTTTCACCTTTTATAATTACTTGGCTTGTAACCAAAATTCCAATAACATCATCAGCTTCTAATTCAGGACGTTTAAAAAACTTACAGCCTTGAATATTACTGATATAATTTCTTGCCCATTGATACAAAATCGGCTTCAATTTTCCTGCTCTGTTTGATTTATATTCAGGGTTAATGTTCTTACGAAAATTTGCATCCGCATCACTTAAACACAAACAAACATTATCTGCTTTTGTGTCACGCTTTATCTTTGCTATTAAATTGTCTATAAATTCAGCTGCTTTTTGCTTATCTGCCCAAGAAACAGTCCTGTAAATAAATTTATCGTCTTCTTCTGTTTCTGTTTCAAAAATCTCAGAAACTGCTTCCGCTGCTTTATAAACAATAATATCTCCATCAATTATTACTGTTCTTGTCATTCTGTTCCTTTGAATTTTCAATTATTACAGGCATTAACTCTACTATTTTGTATTTTTTATCTCTTTGTAATAAACCTTGAAAATTATTAATACATTTCTGCTTCATAACATAAGCATATTTACTTTCTCTATATATATGAAAACCTTGAAGTTCTCCTGTTTCCGTATTTAAACAACCATATAATTTTTGAACTTTCATTGTTATTCTTCCTTTTTTAAATATGTAATAGCTTTCTCTAAATTCTGAATGTTATCTCCAAACATTCCAAGTCCACGATTGCAGTTTCCGCATAGCAAACCTCTTACTTCTCCTGTTTCAGCATTATGGTCAACATGTAAGTATTCTTCTTGCAGTTCTTTTCCGCAAATTGCACATTTACTGTTTTGTTTGTTATGTAATTCCAAATACTGTTCAGGGCTGATTCCGTAAGTATACTGCCAATCATAATCCCGTCTGCATAACTTACAGTGTCTTGTTTTAGGTGCAAACTCGCTTTCAGGTAAAACTTTTCCACATTTTGGACACAGTTTTAACTTCATCAACCTAAACCTCGTATGTTAATAACTTTGCTTCTTTTACCATTTTGTTGACTTCTTTCTTTAACTCTTCATATACAGCTGTATATGGTAAGTGTTGGTTTACCAGTAACTGTATTTTTCTGATTGTTTCTTCAAGTTCAAATTCTCTGTCTGTTATATTCTTCATTTGTCTTTTCCTTTTAAATTTAGTGTGTATCACACCAGTTATTACCAACTTTCACTTCACCATCTAAGGGACATTTGAATTTAAAAAATTCCCCGGCATCTCTTATTGCTTGTACTGCCATAAGTTTGTATTCTTCAACTAATTCCTCTTTTATTTCACACTGGTATTCATCATGTATGTTCAGCACAAAAGCAAAATCATCATAGAGTTTCCAACCTTTTTCAATCATTCTGTCATATAAGATACACAATGCTTTTTTCATCACTATTGCTCCGGCTGATTGTAAAAGTACATTTAAGCCTTTGTAACTTTCTCGGATTTGTAAAACTCTTTTATCAATTCCGTAAAGATAACCTCTTGTATTGATTTTGTGTTTTACTTTTTCAATCAGTTTCTTTAAAGCAGGAATTTCAGCCAAGAATCTTTCTTTTATCTTTTTACCTTCTTTACTTCGACCTCCAATAAGCGAACCGATTAATAAATCACCCCCGCCATATATAAATGCATAAATAAACCTTTTTGCTTCCGCTCTTGTCGGTAATCCCGCTGCAATCTGATTCTTTGTATGAATATCTCCTGTTAAAATTTCTTGAATATAATCGGAATCACCCATATAATGTCCAAGACATCTGAGTTCCAACCCTGAAGCATCACATCCTGCAAGTTTGTAGCCTGTTCGTGCTTTAAAAAGACTTCTGCATTCTTCTCCCATAAAATGTCCAACAGCAGGAACTTGTGCTAAATTAGGATTTGTATGTGTACACCTGCCTGTTATTGCTCCAATTGTATCAACACCGCCGTGAATCACACTGTCTTTTTCAAGTTTTAACCAAGCATTTTTACCTTCCGTTAATTGCCCTAAAACTTTTGTAACTAAAAAATATTCTTTTAGTTTTTCAGCTTCGGGATATTTAAGTTCATTTAAAACTTCTTCATTTATAACAGGTTTACCTGTCGGACTTAGTTTTTTAGGTTTCCATTTATATTTTTCAACTAATCTTTCAGCAACCATATCTCGGCTTGAAGGATTGAAAGGGATTGACTCTGTTTTAAAAATGGTCTGCCCTTTAACATAACCCTTTTTTTTGTTGTTTGCTTTTGGAGTAAAAGGTGTTTTTACAATTTTTGGAGGAAATATTCTGCATAGCTCTTTTTCAAGCTCCAACTTTTTTTCTGTTAATTTAGCCGATAACTCAACCGCTTTAGCTTTATCAAAATAAATTCCTCTTTGCTCCTGCGTTTGTATAATCTCTGCAAAATGATGCTCTAATTCAACAGCAGTTAAACTTATATCTTTTGATTTTAAGAGTTTAAACAGTCTGTACGTTACGGTAACATCTTGTTTGCAATATTCTTGCATTTCCTGTGTCCACTCTCTCCAACAATCCTCTTGTAGTGAAAAATCACCTTTATAACATTTAAGCCTATAACCCCAAGCTCTTAACGAATATCTGCCTCTTAATGCTTTTGGAAACTTATTTTTTAAGATAAGTACATCATCTTTAACACCAATATCAGGATATACAAGTTTACTCATTAACAGTGTGTCAAAAAGTTTTCCTTTTTGTTTAAATTCAGGAAAAATTTTTCTTAAAGCAGGAATATCAAATTTAACAATATTGTGTCCTGAAATTTCATCAGCATTGCTAAGTTTTTCTATTCCTTCATTAAATCCTGTTTTTGCATTATATTCGTAAAAAGCTGATTTTTCTGTGTCATAAATAACTAAGCAGTGAAGTTTTGTTGTTACATCAAGCAGTCCATCCGTTTCTATATCAAAGATTAAGGACATCGTCTTCCTCTTGTTCTTCACTCCAACCGCAATAAAAACAGACTTCCTCTCCGCTTTCATAAACTGTCGGAAAACCGCATTTAGGACATTTACCTACCACATCATCAAACCAAACATTACTTAAATCAATCATAATAAACATACACCTCTGCTTCTTGTGTTCCATCACCATTAACACGATAATTTTTCACAGCTCCGCCATAATGGCTGATTTTTAAATCTTCTTCTTTCGGGTCGTCAAAAACCCTGTTATCAATCGCCGTGATAAGGTCTATTTCCTCCCAATCACCTGCGAATAAACAATGAAACTTGTGTGTTCCGTGTCCTGAATAGTACAAATCCGCTTTATATATTTTTCTTTTTTCTTGATTCTGCATTTTACATCCACCTTGTTATTGTTTCACCTTGAAAACCTTTTCCCATATCACCCATATATAGGCTTGCGTTTTTGCGTTTAAATTCTCAAAATCACCATTCATTGAACACTGTTGTCTTTCTGAGTAAACATAAATATATTTTGGAGGATATTTTTCAAAAAGCTTCTTCCTTTCTTTACTTTCCAAAAACTGAATTTTAAGAAACAAACAAAGTTTTCTTCCAAGAACCATAAAATCTAAGGCTTTATAAGCAAACTCCAATGCCTTCTTAAAAGGTGGATTAGTTATCACATCACAATTAATTTGTTCTGTATTCTGTAAAAAGTCTTTTTGTTCTCCATAACCTCTGTTAATTAAATCAGAGCTTTTTACTATAAAACCTTGTGATTTTAAAACTTCTGAAATATGCCCTTTTCCACAAGCACATTCCCATATATTTTTTGAAAGTTCAACTTTATCTTCATTTAATTTATTTAAAAAGGTCTTTATAGCAGATGGATGTGTTGCATAAAAATCATTTTCTTCTCTTTTATTTTTTGCATTATTTCTTGCTCCCATTATTAAATTTAATGACAATTATTACCTTCTTCCTTCTTAAAAATTACTTATATCTTCATCTTCGTCTTCAAACTCACTACAATCGGTTTCACCTGTTTCAAGCAGTCTGCCTGTTTCCGTATTAAACTTTATTTTTACCGTGTGTCCTGTTGCTTGTCCTGTGTAGCGGTCTTTAAGAAATCTTAAAGTTGTGGTGTGTCTTTCCTCTATATTTTCAGCCTGTTGATTACGTTCAAGCCCTATAACGTATGAAGCCCACTGTTTAATTGCTGCTGCTCCGTATAAATCATCAAGTCTGACACGTCCTCCTTCTTCGTGCGTTTTTCCTGTTTTTCCGTCAGTTTTTCGTAAGTGTGATATTGCAAACAGAGTAAAATTAAGTTCTCTTGTTAGGTTTGCAAGCTCTGACACAACTTTTCGCATATATTGATTAACTTCACCTCCATCACTCAAGCAATCTCCTAAAGCTGTGATATGGTCGAAAAATATAAACTTGCAGCCCTTTGCTTTAACCATATAGCGTATCGTTGTTTTAATTTTCTGAAACTCTGTTGTTCCAAAACCGTCATAAAAATATATCCTGCCTGTTCCAACTGTTTCATTAAAAGCTGTTTTCTTTTCTTCTTCCGAAAATTGCTCTGTCGGAATATGGAATTTCTTTGAAGCGTGTTTTCCCATAATCCCAAGCACGCTTTCTCTTGTCTGTTCTTCAAGATGTATAACACCTATTGTCTGTTTTTCAGTAACGACAAGATGTGTTTCAATCTCTTTGAAAAACTCTGTTTTACCCATTCCTGTTCCTGCTCCGAATACAATTAACTCAGCAGGTCTTATTCCGTATGTCAAGTCTGTTACTGTCGGAAAAGGATATGACAAACCTTTTTCTATCGGTTTATCAATTAATTTCCACAATTCATTACCGCATACAATTCCGTCAGGTCTGTATTCTCTACCGTTCCAAGTAGCTTTGTATAATTCCTGAATCTTACCTGCTTTTAACATCTCATTTGCATCTTTCATAGGAAGATTTACAATTTTTGCTTTACCGATTGTTAAAAGCCCCGCACACTCCTCAGCTGCTTTTATTCCGTGTTCGTCATTGTCAAACATAAAAACAACTTCTTCAAATTGTTCAATGAAATCTAAATTGTACTTAACAGCTTCTTGTGCATTGTCTGCTCCATTTGGAATACTTACAACAGGAAAATTACCAATTACTTGTGAAACACTTAAACAATCAATCTCTCCTTCCGTGATAATAAGTTTTTTGTTTTGTCCGGAAAATAAATTCATTCCATATAACAACGGTTTGAATTTTCCGATTATAAAAAACTCTTTCTTATCAGAAAATCTTATCTTTTGAAAAATCGGTTTTCCTTTAAAATCACGGTATGTAGCAATTTGGACAGGTCGTCCTTTAT
>CANQLA010000031.1 GCA_947624605.1 Candidatus Gastranaerophilales bacterium
CGTATTGTTAATGAACCTACCGCTGCTGCTTTAGCATACGGTCTTGAAAAAGAAAAAGCTGAGAAAGTTCTTGTATTTGACTTAGGTGGTGGTACATTTGATGTTTCTATTCTTGAAATAGGTGATGGTGTTCACGAAGTTCTTTCTACATCCGGTGATACACACTTAGGTGGTGATGATTTTGACCAAAAAATTATTGATTGGTTGGTTGATGAATTCAAAAAACAGGAAGGAATTGACCTTAAAGGTGATAAACAAGCTATGCAGCGTTTGAAAGAGGCTGCTGAAAAAGCAAAATGTGAGTTGTCATCTGTTGTTGAAACTAATATCAATCTTCCTTTCATCACAGCTGATGCTAATGGTCCTAAGCATTTGGATTTAAATTTAACAAGAGCTAAATTTGAAGATTTATCGCATGACTTGCTTGAAAGATGTAAAAAACCTGTTGAACAGGCTTTAAAAGATGCAAATCTTTCTAAAGGTGATATTAACGAAGTAGTTCTTGTCGGAGGTTCTACTCGTATTCCGGCTGTTCAAACACTTGTTAAAGATTACACCGGAAAAGAACCTAACCAAACTGTTAACCCTGATGAAGTTGTTGCAGTTGGTGCTGCAATTCAGGCAGGTGTTCTGGCCGGTGAAGTTAAAGATATCGTACTTCTTGATGTTACTCCTTTAACACTCGGTATAGAAACTTTAGGCGGTGTATTAACTCCTTTAGTTCCAAGAAATACTACTATTCCTGTTTCTAAATCACAAGTGTTTTCAACTGCTGAAAATAATCAAACTGCTGTTGATATTCACGTATGTCAAGGCGAAAGACCTATGGCAAAAGACAACAAATCTTTGGGTATGTTCAGACTTGACGGTATTGCTCCCGCAATGAGAGGCATTCCGCAAATAGAAGTTACTTTTGATATTGATGCTAACGGTATTGTTAATGTCAGTGCAAAAGATAAAGCTACAGGTAAAGAACAAAAAATTACAATTACTAATTCTTCAAACTTGAATGAAGCTGATATTGACAGAATGGTTAAAGAAGCTGAAGCAAATGCTGAAGAAGATAAAAAGCATAAAGAAGAAGCTGAAATTAGAAATAATGCCAACAGCATGTTATCTTCCGCTGACAGAATTGTTAAAGATTTTGAAGGTAAAATTGCTGATTCTGATAAGTCAAAACTTGAGGAACAGAAAAAAGCTCTTGAAGAAGCTCTAAAAGCTAATAAACCTGCTGATGATATCAAAAAATTATCGGAAGACTTGCAGCAAACTATGTATGCTATTTCTTCCGCTGCTTACAGTCAAGTTCAGCAGGAAGAACAGAATGCTCAAAAATCTTCTGATAACAATCAAAAGTCAAATTCTTCCAATAATTCTGATGATGATGTTATTGATGCTGAATATACAAAAGAATAACTTAGTTAATTTGTTTCTATTGTGAAATGAACTTGAGAGATTAGTTTTATCTAATCTCTCATTTTATACATTTCATAACTTTATTATTTCTTGAATAACTGTTTTTATAACATTAAGCTGTTTTATATTTGCTATATCTAATAATGTCACTATATGACCTTTTACATTTGAGCTGTCCGGATTTTCTATATCAGAAAATAATTGATATATTTCAACATCAAGGCTTTTTGCTAATACCGGTAATTTGCTGAATCCTATTGCACATCTTCCTGTTTCTATATTTGCAATACTGATTGTGCTGATATTCAACATTTCTGCCAATGTTTCTTGTGTTATTCCTTTTACCTTGCGTAAAACTTTAACTCTATTTCCAAATTTCTTTCTAAAAGTGTCTACCATACTTGATATTATGCTTTATTTATATTTTTATTTACATAAAGTATTACTTATGGTAGCATTCTAATATATAAAAAGGGAAGTTATGGAAACAGACAAAAATATTAGATTAAGCAGCTTTGAATTAATAAGAATCATTGCAATGTGTTTTGTTGTAATATCTCATTATGCCCAGCATGGTCTTTTGCCTCAAATTGAATCTAAGGGTGTTATTGTTCAATTTTTAACAATGTACGTACACACTTTAGGTGCAATTGGTGTTACTTTATTTGTTTTATTAACAGGGTATTTTATGATTGATAAAAGCTTTAATTTAAAGCACTTTTTTAGTATTTTCATTGAAACAATATTTTATTCTTGGGGTATTTTTTTTATTTTTGCTTTATTTTTCAAAGATTATATTATTTTTACTCCAAAAATAATTTATCAATCTTTATTGCCGATATTATCAGGTCACTATTGGTTCGTAACTGCATATTTACTTTTGTACTTAGCTATTCCTCTTTTGAATAAATTATTTTATGTATTAGATAAACAAACTTTGGCAAGATATTTGTTATTATTTCTTGTTCTTTGGTTTGTAATACCTCCTTTAGGCCCTAAGATTAAAATCGCCGGTTCAAGTTTTGATAATTTTATTTGCTTATATTATATTGGTGCATTCATCAAAAGATATGGGTTAAATTTTTTAGAAAAAAATTTCAATGCATTATTATTAATTTTTATTTCTGAAGGTATAATTTGTTTTTATCAGATTACATTTATTGTTATTCATTTCTTAAATAGAAGCTGGTTTATGCATCTTTCAGGCAGTAATTCAATTTTTACAACTATTACTTCTGTTTCATTATTTATGATTTTAAAAAATCAGAAAATTAACTATAATCCGATTATTAATTTTTTTGCATCATCAGCTTTTGCCGTTTATTTAATAACAGAAAATACGTTTGTTAATCAAATAATTTGGTCAAAAATTTTTCATTGCAACTATTCTTCTAATCTCCTTTATGTCATATTTAATATGATACTTGCACTGTTTGTATCTTATTTTGTATGCATAATTATTGATAAAATAAGAATTAAGTTATTTGCCAATCATATATTAATTTTTATTGAAAATCAATGTAATAAAATATACAACTATATATCAAAATTTATATAAAAATTTATTATTTATTTTTCGTCATATTCAACAATATATTTCCGATTCATTTTTATAAGTAACAAATGCAATTTTAGATTTTGCCTTTTTAACATATTTCCTTGCCGTATAAATAATCGGTATTTTGCTATCATTTTTTGCTTTGGAAAATTTTTTTGCTATCTTGGCACATTCCAGTATTACGGTTTGTGCAACAGGTGCATTATTCTTCTTTAAAATAACATGTGTGCCGTGCATATTCAAAGGATGAAACCACAAATCATCCGGTGATGCAATTTTTGATAATAAATAATCATTTTGAGTGGAATTTTTTCCTACATAAACTTTATAGCCTTGTATTTCAAACATTTCTATTTTTATTTCTGATTTATTATTTTTCTTAACTGTAACTTCTTTTTTTAAACCTAATTCTTCTGTTATTTCGTTAATTTCAACCACATTTGAAGCAATTTCAACATAAAATCTCTGCTCTTGCAATTCCAGACATTTTTCATTTATGGTCTTGATTTGTGCAGATGCATATTCTACTGCGGTTTTTGTTTTTTTATATAATTTATAATACCTGTTGGCATTTTGAATTATTGACAATTTTTCATCAAGTTCTATTTCTGTTTTTTCTCCGGTGAAGGGATTTTCCAATGACAATTTTGGTAAAACTGTTTTTGAAATATTCATCATCAAAATATCTGCTTTTAATTTATATGTATCAGCCTTTTCATTTTCTGACAATTTATTATTTAATACATTCTTTTGTTTTAACAGTTTTTTTATTTGTAAATCAATATAGTCATAAAGTTTTGATTTTTTTTGATTTAAAATTTTTTGAATTTGATTATAACTATAATATTCATCAATCATTGCATTAACTGTTTGTACAGTTCTATAACCAATTTCTTTAACAATGGAAAATTCTGAATAATCATCTTTTATTGAAGGTTTTACATTAGCTAAACTTACTGTATCTTGTATTTTTTTAAAAATCAGATACAGTTCTTCTTCATCAAAATTTTTAGTCCTAACTACTGATAATATTTGCTTTACAATAGGATTTGTCAAATAATAATATTCTAAAGAAACTGCATAGGCAAAAGAGGTATCATCAAAATTGCCGCTGAACTTTTCTTTAAAATCTTCAAATTTGACTTTTAAAATATCAGATTTGTTTTGTTTTGCAGGATATATATAAGGTAAAGTTCCTGCAAGCTCACGATATTTACTTTTTTCTTCTCCGACATTATGCGCACAGCCGATAATTATATAATTATTTTTTCTATACAATACAATGTTGCTATATTTGCCCATAAGTTCTATCGCAAGACACAAAGTAACAGTTTCTTCAAGAGCATCACTGTATTCAAATGTTAATTCCAAAATTCTTTCACCAAAAGGTTGTATAACATCTGTTATTTTTGAATTTTGAATATATTTTCTGAGCAACATACAAAACATTGGCGCACAATCAGGTATAATAATATCTCTGGCTTGTATATCCTCTATAAAACATATATGAAAGAATTCAGGATTTATATTTATATATAATTTTTTATTTTCACCGTTATTTCTGAGATGTAAAATTACTTCACGACGTGAAGGCTGCTGAATTTTTCTGACAGAAGCATTTTTTAGGTAATTATAATTTTCTGCAACAAAAGCTTTTAAAGTTAATGCATCAAAATTTATCATAATTATAACTACGTTTGAGTTTCTTCTGATATTGCAATTGGTGTCATTAGTTTTGTAAGTTCTGCTATTGAACGTGGAAAATATCTTTGCAATAAAGTTGTTCTCATAGCTAAAATTTCCGGAGGTTGAGGTTTTAATCCATTTATTGCATTTGATTCCGCAACAGTTTCTTTTCTGCCTCGTTCAGGTTTTTCCTTTGAACCTGATAGAAAATAATTTATGAATTTTTCTTCAAAATCAGGAAATTCTTTTATAAATGCAGCTTTTTCTTCAACATAAGCCTTATGAAATTGATGATTATTTGAAATCGGATTTTTATTTATATTTTTAAGTTCTAACAAATTTGTACCTTCATTAATATGTATGGAATCCATACTATGACCTAATTCATGGTTAATTACAAAATTGTCCGTTTTACATAACAAATAATCAAATACGCCTACAAATGCGGAATCTAAATCGTCTTCCAAAGGGATTACAGCTTTTATATTATCATTTAATGTCAATAAAGTATCTGCCGGCAGGGTATTGAATAATTCTTTTATAACATTTTCGTTTGAAATTCTTCTTAATTTTCCATTTTTTTTAGACGATTGATGAATATAAAACTTTTCGTCATCATTTGCAAGTTTATCGCTTTCTTTTATAGTAGTCTTTCTGTTATTGAAGTAGTCGGTAATTTCTATGCCGTCATCTTTTAATTCAGCTTTGTATTTATGTCCGTTGATTGAAGAATATGCAATATTTCCTTCTTTATCATACGTTCTGTCAATTGTGGATAATACATTGCCATCACTATCGGTTATCTGTGTAAATAACTTTTTATGATTTCCTTCTTTATCTGATTCAAATCTATATTCTGTTTTTGTGCCGTCTAAAGAAATAAGATTTTTTTCTAAAGTAATATTTCCATTTTCATCTTTATTTGTTTTGGATACTATAGATTTATTTCCGTACTTATCTGTTTCTGTAATATCATAAATGCCTGGTATAATTGATTTTTTATATTCGATTGTTTTTATTATATCGCCTTTATCATCTTTCTGAATTGTGGTCAGAGATTCAGTTTTAGCTTCCTTTGTGTTTGGCATAAATACTTTGATTTCAGTTTCCGTATTGTGTTCATAGTCTTTTATATATCTGATACCGTGCATTTTGTTTTGTTCACTATATTCCAATACTTCTGAAGAATTTAAAATGCCATCTTCTGATAAAATATTTTTTGCAATTCTATATATTGTTTGACCGTTTTTTGTGTTTTTGTAAATCCCGACATCATTATGAACAAACTCATTGCTTAAGGTTTTTACCTGTACATTACTTTTGTTATTGGATTTTATTTTACCTTCTCCAATTTTTTGGTAATGATTCGGAATTTCTATTGTTATATTATTTTTATTAAATTCTGATAAAATTTTATTGGAAGTAGTAACATAAATTTTATTGTCAGGCAATAAAATTTGATTGCTTCTTATATCAGGAAGAACTATACCGTTTTGTGCATCTCTGTGATAACCTTCTTTTACTTTTGAATATTCTATTTTTTGAGGCATTTTAATGTTTTTAAAAGATAAATCGTTGTCTATATTCATAAATAACTTTCTTATTTCTTAATTTTAAATTTAATTTATAGTACCATAACATAGTTGAAGTTTCAATAATTTATTGCATTTGTAGTAAATTATTTAATAAAAAATTGACCATCATAATAAATGATGGTCAAAAATAGTTTGATAATTATTTATATTGCCTTAACAATTTCAAAAAGCAGCTTTTTAAAGCTGTCTTTAATTCTGTCAGCAGTTTCAATAACTTCATTATGAGAAAGCTGTCTGTCAATAACACCGCAAGCATAATTTGTTAAACAACTGATACCTAAAACATTTATACCGCACCAATTTGCGACAATTGCTTCAGGAACGGTAGACATACCGACCGCATCAGCACCAAGACCTCTTAACATCCTTACTTCTGCAGGAGTTTCATAAGCAGGGCCTGTAAGTCCCGCATAAACACCTTCTTTAATATTAATATTTAATTTTGCAGCAATTTCTTTAGCAGTTTTTCTTAAATCTTTTGTATAAATATCGCTTTGATCAGGGAACCGAGGGCCTAAATCATCATCATTTTTACCAATTAACGGATTTGTTCCCATTAAATTTAAATGATCAGAAATTAACATTAAATCACCCGGAATAAACTCTTTATGAAGTAAACCGGCAGCATTTGTAACAATTAAATTTTTAATACCGAGTTTTTTCATAACTTTTGTAGGGTAAGTTACTGTCTGCATGGAATGACCTTCATAAAAATGATATCGTCCCTGCATCATAACAACCGGTTTTCCGGCAACTTCGGCAAAAACTAAAAGACCTTTGTGACCTGCGACATGAGATGCTTGAAATCCCGGTATTTCAGCATAAGGAACTCTTATTCCTTCAAATTCATCAGCAAAATCACCAAGCCCGGAACCTAAAATAATTCCCGTAACAGGTTTAAAATTGTTTGTTTTTTCATTGATAAAATCAATTGCAGAATTCATAATTTCTCCTTTTTATTTTACGAAGTTAAAAAACACTATTGCACAAACTCCGATAACCCAACAATAATACGCAAAACATTTCATAGAATATTTATTTAAAAATTGCATAAAATATTTTACACAAAAATAGCCGACAATCATAGATACAAAAAATCCGATTGTTATAGAAATCCAATTAAATGAAGTTATTTCAGATGTTTTTAGTTTTAAAACAGGATAAAAAACAGATGAACCTAAAATTATTAAAATAGAAAGTAAAAATGAATATTTTGCAGCAGTAATCCGATTTAGACCTGCGAGCAAACCAGCACTGATTGTCATGCCTGAACGGGATAATCCCGGACAAGCTGCAATACCTTGTGCTAATCCTATTAAAATTGATTTTTTTAATGTAATTTGATTAGAATTTTCTTGTTGTTTAATTTTTTGAGATAATTGTTCTGAAAAAAATAGTACAAACCCTGTTATAATTAAGAAAAAACCGACTATAGCAGGTGAAGAAACCATTTTTTCACAAAATTCATTTAAGGGATATGCTGTTATAATTGTGAATATTGTTCCTACTGTCAAATATACAGGTAGTTTTGCTTCAAAAGAATCAAAATTTTTGGTTTTACAAGCTGTTATAAATGCATTTATTATCTGCAAAATATCTTTTTTGAAAAAAAATACAACAGCAAAAAGAGTTCCCAAATGTAAAACAATATCTGTAAAAATTTCTTCATTACCTGCTGTTATTAATTCTTGACCACATGCAAGCTTATATAAACTTGAAGTAATAACAAGATGAGCAGAGCTCGAAACAGGCAAAAACTCTGTTAATCCTTGCATTATAGCTAAAATAAGTACATGTATAATAGACATTACTCTTTATCTCCATAATAAACAGCACAAGAAGTGTTTGTTTCCCAAACAGCAGCACTGTAAATATTTTCAAATTTTAAAGCCAATTTTTCAAAAATAAATTTGGCAATTCTTTCACTGCTTGGACTTTTTCCTTTGAAATATTCAAGTTCATTTAAATCTTTATGATCTATTAAGTCCAAGACTTTATTTAATTCTGATTTTAAAACCTTGAAATCAAGAAGAATACCTGCATCATTTAAAACAGAGCCACGTACGGACACAACAACTTTAAAATTGTGTCCGTGTTGATTTTCACACTTTCCTTCATAATTTAAAAGGTGATGTGCTGCTGAAAACATACTTTCTGCTTGAATTTCATACATTATGAAATCTTTTCCAGCTGTTCTAATAAAACAGCATGCTCTTGAGCAAAATCTTTACCCCTTGATATTACAGCCTGTCTTAAAACAGCAGGTAAATTAATTGCCGTACCTGTTTTTAAGTTGTTTTCATATATTTCTTCATAATTATCCGGAATTCTAAGAGACCAATTTATATCACCCGATGTTCCGGGAACATTATATGTTTCTTTTAAACCGAAAAAGTCTGTGAAGAAAATTTGAACATTTTCCGCTTTACAAGCAAAAATTTCAACAAGTTTGTTAAAAAGCATAAACTCTGCATCTTTTGAAAGTCTTACGGCAATTTCTTCTTGTTCCTCCTTTGTTGCATCAGGATATAAGTCTTGCGCAAGATTTAGCCCATGCAAATACCCTTCGTGAGTATTAACTATGTTTTCTGCCCAAACGGAAATGGGTTGATTGTCATGAGTTCCTACCATTACCCAGCTTTTGGGTTTTATATTTTTACAACGATAGGCATGGTCAGGATTTTCAGGCACAACAAACTGGGTTAAACACATTCCTTGAAGCCCGAATTGTTTCATTACGGATTCAACAGGGTATGTAACGGTTCCTAAATCTTCACAAACAATTGCATCTTGATTTAACCCAACTTCTTTTGCAGCACCAATAACAATTCTTTCGATTAGTTGACCGTACTTTTTAATCTGTTCTTCAGAAAGTTTCTTAACTCTTTTTTCACTGTCAGAACCATATTCTTCGTCAATATCTTCTATTGCAGCAACAGCGTATTTCTTTAAAATGTCATGCTCAGGAGATGAATATAATCTTCCTGCACCATCTTCCGGTTTAGGAGTTTTGTCAGCTCTGTATACCCATGGATCAATTAACCCTACCAAATGGTCTATGCGAACACCACCGGGATTTTCAACAAACATTTTTTTGAATAATGCTTTCATTAGTTTTCCGGCTTCACCCAAAGAGTCGTCTTCGTTGTACATTTTCTCAGGATTAATTACAGGGAAACCCCATGCTTGCCCATTGTCAGAAAATAAATCCGGAGGACACCCGAGCATCCATCCGTCAAGAAATAAAGATTGATATGCCCAAACATCTCTGTCTGAAAATGCAACTTGTCTGTCTGCAATCATTTTGATATCCTTTGAAAGGGCATATTCTTTAATTTTTTCATTTTGTAAAAATGCTAAAAGTTGTTTAAATGCATAAAATTCAATTTCATCTGCATATTTTTCTTTTATTTCAGCTATTCTTTTTTCAAATTTAATTTTCTCGTCATTATTTTTAGGATTTAAAAGTCTTTTATCATCCTCATTATTCCAAACAGGCCAATAATCATTACCATTTTCAATACTCAATGCTTCATATAAAGAATCTTTTTCAAGCCACATTTCATTATCTTTTTTAAATTTTTCGAGTGCTTCAACAAGTTTAAAAGGATTATTTTTTTTAAAGTTGTTAAAAGCTTCTTTTAATGCGGCTTCTTGTTGTGTATAAATGTAAGAATACGCAGTACGATTAATATCTTTATTCGGATTATTACTACATATTTTTCTAAAAGTTTCCTGTGGTAGTAAGTTAAAAAATTCGGCAGTTGTTAATTGTTCCAAATCAATAAATAAAGGATTATTAGAAAAAATGGTTCCGGTATAAGGAGAAGCATCACACGATTTTGTTTTACCTGCAGGCCCGAGCTGGACAGCTGTAAAAACTCCGCTTAAATAATCAATTAATTTTTTTGCTGCTTCTGATGTTGCATTGCCAAATCCGGTATTTTTACCTGTTTCAGAGGGAAAACTATTTGCATGGGCAATAAATGCAACATTTTTTTTGCCTAACGCATTTAATGCTTCTTTTATAATTCTTTTTTGTTGTTGTTTCATTATTTTTTCCTTATTTTTTGTATGGGATATGAAAATTTTATCATAATTTATAAAATAAGGCATTTTATTTATAAAATATATAAATATTTGATATTTAACTTTACAATAAGTATTATATTTGCCATATAATTAATATTATAGTTTAATATAATATATGTCCGAAAAAGAAAATCCAAAAGTAATAATTTTATCAAAACATATACCCGGCAAACTTTGCAGGGGAAATAATTCTGACATCAAAAATTTTCTTGGATTTGATTATGTAAAAATGGAAAAAGATTTAAACGGCACGCCTTTTGTTAAAGAAAGTTTGACAGAATATGCACAAAATTGCCAGTATATGGTTCGTGTTATGAGAGAAAAAAAATCCGGAATTTTTCTTTATAATTATTATGTTCCAAACGATAAATTATGTTACTTTTTAACAAAAATCGAATCCGGACAAATTGATGGACAAGTTATTGAAGTTGAAAAATATATTCCCGAAGATTTGGC
Source organism: Candidatus Gastranaerophilales bacterium (assembly GCA_947624605.1). Lineage (GTDB taxonomy): Bacteria > Cyanobacteriota > Vampirovibrionia > Gastranaerophilales > Gastranaerophilaceae > RUG841. The sequence continues at coordinate 10,804 of CANQLA010000031.1, forward strand.
ATAAATGAATGTAATTGATGAAACGAAGCTGAAAAAAACTCTTTTTGAAGTCACAAAACCATATCAATACATAGGATGTGAATATTTATCACAGGAAAAAGAAATTAAAAAAGATGATATTTCTATAGTTTTTGCTTTTCCTGATAAATATGAAATCGGTGTAAGCAATTTAGGAATAAGAGTTTTATATGATATAATAAACAAACAAGACGGTTTAGTTGCAGATAGAGCATATGCTCCTGAGTGTGATTGTCTTGCTAAAATGCAGGAAAATGGAATACTTTTATATGGAGTAGAAACAAAACAACCTTTAAAATTTTTTGATTTTGTAGGATTTTCAATGCAATATGAATTAGCATATCCGACAATATTAAAAATGCTTGAATTATCCGGCATTTCAATACTGAGAAAAGATAGAAAAGAAGATGAACCGATTATATTGGCAGGAGGACCTTGCTGCTTTAATCCAAAGCCTATGAGTAATTTTATAGATTTATTTACGATTGGTGACGGAGAAGATGTAAACATTGAAATAATGCGACGTTATAAAGAAATAAAACATCTTCCAAGAATTGAAAAAATAAAAGAACTTGCAAAAATAAAAGGCGTTTATTGTCCCGAATTAAATAACAAAACGGAAAAACGTATAAGCCAGCTTACAAACGGCAATCTTCCTTTAACAAACCCCATTTCATACTCAAGCTGTATTCATGACAGAACAATTATAGAAATAAGGAGAGGATGTGGGAGAATGTGCCGTTTTTGCCAGCCCGGACATGTAACCTTACCGATAAGAGAACGAAAAGCCGAAGATATAATCAAAGCTGTGGATAAATCAACAAAATTAACAGGGTATGATGAATATTCTCTTCTTTCACTGTCTTCTAACGACTATACAAATATTGAGCCTGTTATAGAAGAACTAAATTTTATGTTGTGTGAAAGGAAGGTATCAGTATCTTTGCCAAGTCAAAGAATTGACAGATATAATGAACATCTTGCAAACATGGTCAGAGGAATAAGAAAATCAACAATTACGCTTGCTCCCGAGGCAGGAAGTCAAAGACTCAGAAATGTAATTAATAAAAATTTATCGGAAGAACAAATAATAGATACGATTTTAAAATGTTATAAATCCGGGGCAGATAGCATTAAACTTTATTTTATAATAGGGCTGCCTACAGAAACTAAAGAAGATATCGAAGAAACCGCACAACTTCTATCAAAAATAAGATGGAAGTCATTGCAAATAAAAAAAGAATTAAATATAACAAATCCGTTAAAATTAACCTGCACCGTTTCAGTATTTGTACCAAAGCCGTTCACACCATTTCAACGGCACAGACAAAATACAACAGAAGAAATAAAAGAAAAAATTTCTTATCTGTTAAATTTGACTGATAAAATCAAAAACGTGAAGATAAATTATCATAATCCTGTAGTTTCAAAATTGGAAACAGTTTTGACAAGAGGCGATGAAAAATTGGGGAAATTTATTTATAATTTATACAAAAAAGGGGCATATTTAACCAGCTGGGACGAAAATCTCATATACTCCGACTGGGAACAAACAGCGCAAGAATGCGGTATTTCTTTTGAAGAAGAAGCGTCAAAACAATATGACAAAGACACAGTTTTACCCTGGGAAGTTATAGATATTGGAATAACAAGAGAATGGTTTGAACAAGAATATGAAAAAGCTTTAAAATCAGAAAATACAATTCCCTGCGAATTTAAATGTGTTGAATGTGGTGTTTGCAGCAGATTAAAGACTCATAAAATTATTGATAAAAAATATGTTCCTGCAATTGTAGAAAGAAAAGCAAAAGTTGAAAAACAACCCTGCAAATATCGTTTAAAAATGACGAAAGAAGGGGATTTAAGATATCTATCACACTTAGATTGGCAAAATACCATAATAAAATCACTATATCGTTCAGGATTAAAATTAAATTTTTCTAAAGGTTTCAATCCTACACCAAAGATATCTCTCGGAATAGCATTGCCTATATTTGTTGAAAGTATAACGGAATTTGTTGATGTAGAATTTGTAGATAATTTACCGGAAGAAGAAATTGAAAGAAAACTAAAATCTGCACTGCCAAAACAAATAAGGCTGTTAGGGATAAAAAAAATCGCAACAAATGAAAAGCCTGTTGATACTATAATACAATGGGCAGAATATGAATATTCACCAATTGAAAAAAATGTTTACGATATAAAATCTTTGTTGTATGATATAAATACAAAATTTTCAGAAAATGAGAAAATACTCATAGAAAAGAAAAATAAAAAGGGTATCAAAAAAGTAATTAACATAAAACCGGCAATTAAATCAATTTTTGAAAAAAATGATAAATTAATTATGGTTTTAAAAACAGGACAAAGTGAAGAAATACCGTCAGTGCGTCCTGACAGTACAATAAAGTTGTTCTTAGACAATATAAAATTTGAAATAAAAAGAACAAAATTTTTTGATTTATCGATGATTGAAATAAATTTATAAAGGGAAATGTATGACAAAACAAATTGTAATTGCTGAAAGAGATAATATTGCAGCGCTTATTGAAAACGGAAAAGTAACAGACTTTTTTGTAAATAAAGGTGAAATTTTTTTAAACGATGTGTATTTAGCAACAGTAGATAATATTTTACCAAGCATAGAAGCAGCGTTTGTTAATGTTGGTTCTGATAAAATGGGATTTCTACACACAGATGATGTACCCGGAAAAGGAAATCTGAAAACAAGGTTAACACCAAAACAAAAATTAATGGTTCAAGTTGTAAAAGAACCTACAGGCCACAAAGGCCCGAGAGTTACTACAGCAATAAGTATACCGGGTCGATTTCTTGTTTTGATGCCAGAAGAAACAGGGATTAATGTAAGCAGAAAAATTGTTTCATCAAAAGAAAGAGCAAGACTTAAATCAATTGTCAGCTTAATTAAACCCGTAGGTATCGGCGTTATTGTGAGAACAGAAGCCGAAGGACAATCAGATTCTGATATTCAAGAAGATTTAGAACTTTTGCTTGAAAAATGGAATTCTATAATAACAGCCGCAGAAACCCAAGAAGCACCAAGCTTATTGTACCGTGATCAAGATTTACTATACCGGGTAATAAGAGAGGCATGCACTGAAGATGTTGCAGAAATTGTCGTTGATACTCCTTTTGCAATGCAAAGAACGCAGCAGATACTCCAAAACTGGAATATGTTGAAAAACGTAAAATTAACGGTTTATAAAGGTACAGAACCTTTGCTGCAGGCTTATGGAATTATCAAAGAAATAAAAGCTGCACTACAAACAAAAGTTACTCTTCCGTCAGGAGGATATTTATTTATACAAACAACCGAAGCACTTTCTGTTGTTGATGTTAACAGCGGTAAATTTGTCAGCTCCGCAACTCAAGATGAAACCATTTTAAAAACAAATATTGAAGCAGTTCATGAAATATCACGCCAGTTAAGGTTAAGAAATATTGGCGGCATGGTAATTATAGATTTCATTGATATGACTAACAGAAATGATAAGTTAGCTATGATGGAAGAACTTGAACTTGCACTTGAAAATGATAAAGCCAAACCTCAAATCGGTCAGTTGTCTGATTTAGGTTTGGTAGAATTAACAAGAC
>CANQLA010000032.1 GCA_947624605.1 Candidatus Gastranaerophilales bacterium
TTTTTTGTTGCAACTTTTATGTTTCTTATTTTACAATATCTGTAAATAGTTGTAAATAATTTTTTTAAAATTAATAACGGTTTCTATATAATTTATATAATCCTTTGAAAAATCGAAGAGTGTAATTTCTCCATTGTCTTTAAAATTAATTTGTTTATCAATATTTTTGAGAATTTTTGATGTAATTTCATCGGTAGCCGGACCTGCATAATCCGGAATAAATTTAATTCCGAGATATTCCGGAGGATTGTGAGATGCTGTAAACATAATCGCACAAGCATTATGTATTTTTGCACCGTAAGCAAGAACAGGAGTGGGGACAACTTTGGAAGTCAATAATACTTTAAACCCGCAATTTTTAAAAACATTTGCAGATAAATCGGCAAAATAGTCAGCTTTTTTCCTGGGATCATAACCTATTAAGATTTTTTTATCATATCCAAACTCATCAAAAATATATTTTGCTATTGCAATAGAAACTCTTTTAACATTTTGATTATTAAAATCCTCGTCTATGATAGCTCTCCATCCATCTGTTCCAAATTTTATTTCACTCATTTCAAATCCTTTTTTATTTCTGAATGTATGATAAAATAATTTTATCAGATTTATAAAGTATGGTAAAATGAATATTTTTGAAGCAGAAAAGATTTATTTTTTGGGACCTGAAGGAACTTACGCCCAACAGGCTATGTACAAATTTATAAATACGTATAATATTACGGCAAAAAAACAAATCCCCAAAATGCCGATAACTGCAATAATAAAGGAAATTGATACGGATAAAAATGCAATGGCTGTTTTACCTATTGAAAATTCTATTGAAGGTATAGTGCGAGAAACAATTGATAATCTTGTAAAAGTAAATGACCCTGATATTAAGATAGTTGCAGAAACGATTCTTCCCATAAAACATTGTCTTGTTTCTCTGTCAAAAAATATTACGGAAATTAAATTTGTTTTATCTCATCCTCAGGCTTTGGGACAATGTTCGGATTTTATTTTCCAAAATTTAAAAGAAGTTACTATAATAGAAACTTCTTCCACAAGTGAAGCTGCAAAACTTGCAAATGAAAAAGGTCCGAGTTATGCTGCAATAGCAAGTACGGCTGCTGCTGAACTATTCAGACTTAATATATTGGCGGAACAAATAAATGATATTAAAGATAATAAAACAAGGTTTATATTACTTTCAAGAGGTATTACTCCACCTCAGAAAAATAACAAAACAAGTGTATTTTTTTCAGTAAAAAATCAACCAGGTTCTCTTGTAAATGTTTTAAGCGTTTTTTATCGACATAACATAAATCTTCTTTATATTGAATCCCGTCCTTCAAGAAGAAAAATGGGAGAATACAATTTTTATGCGGATTTGGAAGGACATATACAAGATGAAAATATACAACAAGCAATGCAATCTTTGGATAGTATTACAAATAATGTGATTTTAACAGGTTCATATCCTCGATTTGAAAATTAATAACAATTTGTGTAACAAAATGTTTACATTTTGTTTTTTTTGGAATAAATTAAATAATAATGCTTTCTAATATGTAGAAGAATAAATAGGGATAAGTTATGTCATTAAAAGAAAATTCAGAATATAAAATTACGCAAACAGGTTATAATGCTATAAAAAAAATTTGTGCAAAGATTAACGATAAATCAAGGAAAAGGGCTTTCAAAGCACTTATTTGTCTTGATGTATTGGCGGATTATCTTGCTGAACAGGGTTTTAAAGTTGATATATCAAAAAATTTATACAAAATTTTTCCTGTAAATGAAGAATTTGAATATACGGATTTACATTATAACGGGCAATTCATCGATATTTTACCTCTTACAGACAGTAAAAATTTTCTAATTCCTAAAATTCATTTTGAATACGGACTTATTCCTGATTTATATATTATTGCTGATTATGATAATAAATCACAAAATGTAAAATTTATAGGTTGCATAGAACCTCAAAACATTGATAAATCCAATGAGGACAGTAAATATTTTTTGATGACAACCGAAAAATTGCTTCCGCCGGATGCAATTGAAGAAAAATTAAAAGTTGTTAAACAAAATTCAATTACCGAAATCAGTCATGACTTGTTTGATTCTTTATTTATAGAATATTTAGACGGTGTTTTAACTAAGGAAAATAAAAAACGTCTTATCAGACACCTTATTCAATGTGAAGAGTGCAGAAATTTGCTTGTTGAATTTTTTGATTATGAAACAATAGTTCAAAATACTGCAAAGTATCCTGAAATATTAAATGATCATACTCTTGATATCGTAGGAGCAGCAGCAGTTAATGACGAAAAATATAAAAATTTTGAAGAGGTAAAAATTAAAATTGATAAAACTGAACCTGAAGAAATTGATTATAGTCAAAATGAGGATGATATAACCGATGCAAATGATAGCGATATTTCTTCCGCTTATGATCCTCTGCAAGTTTTATATAAAAAGGGTAAAAACAAACAAATTTTTGAATTGTTGAACAAAAATAATCGGGACAATAATAGAAATATTTTAGGCGGTTTGTTGGAAGATGTTTCTAAACTTGCAAGGTTTGAAACAAATAATTCATCGAAGGAAAAAGAAGAACCGGAAATATCAATTCCGGGTACTATAAATCCTAAATATTATCAGGAGGACCTTTCGGACGGTATTTATGAATCTTCTGATGGAATTTCTTCTCAAAAAGTTTCCGAAATTTCTGATAATAAAAATGATTTGCAAAATATAAAATCCGATTTGCAAATTTCTGATGAAAATAACATTTCTGAAAATGAAACTTTGCCGCAAAAATCACAAAATGGAGTTTCTGAAACTTTAAATGAACAATTAACTGATGCTGATGATACTAATATATCCGAGATTAATGATAATACTCCTGATTCAAGTACGGTTGCGGATAAAGAACTGTTATATGATAAAGAAAACAAAAAATTTAAAGAAATATCTTTATCCGAACATAATCAAATTGAAAATATAGAAACAATTTTAACGGATAATACGGAGCAGGATGATAATCTTATTATTCTGAATGAAGAATCAGACCTAATTAAAGACGATTCTGAGGAAATAAAAGAAGATGATTTAATTCATATTAATGCAGAAGAGATTGATTTGGTTGATGAAACTAATGATTCTAAGAATTCTTATGATTCTAATGATTCTTTTTCACAATTTTCTATTGAGCAAAATGAAAATATTATCATGGAAACAGAAAACAATCAGGCAGAAATAAGTGAAACTGATGAAAATACAAAATTACAAACAAATGATGATATATTATCTTATGAAAAAATAGATGATGGTACAATACAAAACACCGATGAACAATCGTTTATTCAGGCAAATAACGATAATGTATTATTAACGGATGATAATTCAAATTCACAAGAAAATAATAACCGGATAATATCTTTTGATAATTTGGTTTTTGAAGAAAAAGAACAAATAATATCAGAAAATCAGACATTAAATACGGAAGAAGATTTTCCGTTGATTTCACAAGAAGATTTACTGATTAAAATAAATAAAGAAGAAGGAAATAAAGATGAAAATGATTTAACATCTGTAAATGATGATATTCCGACAGTTGCTGATTCGGATGAAATAATCGATAATACTGCGGCTATTGATTTGGATAACAAAGATAACAGTCATAATATTGAAATAGAAAAATATGATGAAGACATGATTATCATAGATGACCAAGATAATGAAAAAGTAAATTTTCATGATAATTCATCATTTGAAAGTATTGAAAATAATACATACAATACTCTTTCCATCAATGGAAACGATAATAATTCTATGCTGGATAATTCAGAAGATAATGCTTCATTGTTGCATATAGATAATGATGATAACAACCTGATGTTAATAAATGGTGATACAGAAGAGATAATCGGAGAAGGTAGCGGACAAGAGCAACGATTATATGATACATACTTAAGTGATGATGAAAAATTATTATATTTAGATGAAACAACACCGGATGAAGCAAAAGAGCAATCGAACAGTATAGATAGTGCAAAAGCGGCAGAATACGGTATCAATACAGGAACGGAAGAAAAAGCGAAATCGGATGTAATGACAAATATTACGGATAATGATGAAGATGACATAGTAATAATAGAAGACGATAATACATTTGTACGTCCGGCGAGTGTGGCATACAGTTATTCTAAAGAACAAAAAACCAATGATGATTTTGAGTTTATACGACCTGCGGGAGTAGTAGAGAGTACCTATCAAGCGGGAGGCAATGTTCAAGGAGTTAAATCTGAGCAAGAAAATACCGACAAAGGTAATTATAGTGAATTTAAACAAAATGACACAGAACTGTCATATGAAGAGAACAGTGAATATGAATACGATGAGCAGGTAAAAAATAGTCAAGAAATCACCCAATCATCCGAATATAATGAATATTCGTATTCGGAACAAGTCGATAATGAAACAAAAGAAGAAGAAATAAAAGTGACAGAACCTTTATTTGATGAGCAGGAAAGTCAGAACAACGAAGCAAGTCATAAAAACCAAATTTCAAGGCACGATGATGAAGCTGTATGGAACAGTGATGAAGAGGGAGATTATGCAGAAGAGGAAGGATATCAAACAGAAGAAAATATAGATACTGAAGAATACGATAACAGAAATGAATATGAAGAAGAAGCGGAAGAAAAAAAATCCTTGCAGAATAAAAGTAAAAAGTTAAAGAAAACAGTGTCCGATAAGACAGGAAATTCCAATATAATGAAAATCGGAATTACGGTAGCAATAATATTGTTAATTACAGGAGCCGGAATAACGGCAAGTATAATTCTAAACAAAAACAAACAAAATAATCAACAAACCCAAGAAATGCTTGCAGAGCAAAATTCGGACGGGTCAAGCGGAAATGAATATAATAACGAAAACATGCAAGGAAATGAAGAGCCGAATAATGAAGTTGAAGGCAATAACGGAGAAAATTATGCAGAGCAAGGCAATGAAAATCCTCAAGAGAACACAATGGGAGATTATAATTCACCAAAGGCAGGAACAGAATTTGCAACAACCGAAGATATGAATAAAGCAGTAGTAAACGCATTTTCGGATAATCCTTCATCAATATTTGTAAGGAAGGTTTCTTGGGGAGTAAATGCGGCAATATCAAATGATTATCAATTAAGGGATTATTTACAAATAACAGGTAGAAACATTCAAGAAAATATAAGAAACAATGTAAGAAATTTAAAGGGATTAAACCCAACACAAAAGCCTAGAATACAAATAAAATATTCGCCCGAAGGAATAGCCCAAGATTTTATGGTGCTGCAATCAAGCGGAACGGAAGAACTTGACACAATTGTGTTACAAAGTGTTAAAGATATAGTATGTTCCGCACCACCTTTAGCACTCTCGGAGGAATCGCTGAATAGCAATGAACAAGCGACAGGAAGCAGAGATATAACAATTTCGTTATCTGTATTATTTTAATTATTTTACATATTTTAATGATTATGTTATGATTTACATAATACAACCTTAAGAGAATAAATTAATGGGATTGCAAATCGAAGAACAGCGCAACCTGATAGAAAAATTTGTCAGATCAAATACAAAATTTGATGGTAACGAAGACTTGCTTGAAGACTTCTGTAATGAAGCATTTCAAAAATCTTATATAATTTTTCATTCATCTTCTTCTATAGAAAAGATAGAAAATTATATACAGAAAGTAGTAAATACATCAATAATAAGTGTTTTAAAAAATTCCGGGAGAATCAAGAGGACTTCTTCAGGTTATATATCAACGAAAGAAGTTTCTTTAGAAGAAGCCAAAGAAGGTAGAAATATAACAAATCCGATAGTTCAAAAAGATTTTTCAAAAGAATATTCTTATGAAATAGAAGATCCCGGAATAGGAATAGAAGAATATACGATAAAAAAGGAGTTGCTCCAGAAAATAGTCGATGCAGTGTGTATAGTACATGGAGATAATCCGGGAAAGTGCTATATAGAATTATATGAAGCTCGATATGTGAAATGTATGAAGCAGCGTGAGATTGCTAAAGAACTCAATATCTCACAATCGGAAGTAAGCAAACGTTTGATAGAGTTGTCAAAATTAATCAAACGCCAAATAGGTACATAATAGATATTCATGTCTGAACTTTATTGCCCTAAATGTAAAAAAACGGTTGGTGAAAAGGATATAAGATGCCCACACTGTAATATGCGACTCAAAGTACATTGTCCTTCTTGCGGAAAGGCAAATTCTTTTGGTACGGAGCAATGCAGTTGCGGAACAATATTGTTGAAATACTGTGAGAATTGCAGTAGTGCAAATTTTCCGAATGCTAAACTATGCAGAAAATGTTTTACTTCATTTGATGAAAAAATATACTCTTTTGAAAAGAACCGTAAAAAAGTATTGAAAAATACGGACAATGAAAATATACAAGTATTAAATGCTAATGAGAACATAGTCAATCAGTCATTACAAGAAAAATCAGGTGAGGATAAATCAGACAATTATGTTAGAGAAACAGAATATGTAAGCAATCCGCTTGATGATACGGAATTAGTTTTAGAAGATGTACCTTTAGAATTTGAGAACACAACAGATGCAGAAATTAAAAATACTGATAATAAAAAATCGGTTAATAAAAATCAATCGGAGATTTTGCCGGGACTTATGCAGGAATTGTCGCAAGGAGAAGTTAAACTTGCAGCTGAAGCAGAGCAGCCCGAAGTTTTGTTTAATGACATAGATTATGAGGATTTAAAAATAGAGGAAGCAGAGAACATTGATTCTTTGGATATTCGGGTAAATGCGACAGTGGAAGATATTCCGTCAGAACTAAACGGAACAAATTTGCCTGGAAACGTAACAGAAAATACAGGTCAAAAAATAAATACAGAAGATATAATATTAAGTGAAGAGTCAAATACCGAAATCAGCATAGAACCCGAGCAAGATGGGCAGATTAATTATTCTCCCGAAGCGAGAGGAGATGTTGAACAAGAGGACGATATAGTATATTTCAACCGCTCAGAAGAGCTTTTAGAGCAGTTAACGACCGTAATGCAAACTGAAAATAATGCCGTAGTCGTTGCAATATGTGGAGAAGAGGGTATTGGTAAATCTGCAATTATAAAAACATTTATGGATAATCTTGCCGCACAGGGGATAATTCCGATTTTTGCGGAAGGATCCGAACTGATAAAAGTTTCTCCATATGGATGCATCAGGGATGCATTATTAAAATTGTTAACTTTACCTGATTTCCATCCGGATATACAATCTTTTTACAGTGAAGAAACAAAGCAATTATTTATTCAAAATTTTGAAACCCTTAAGGAATCAGAAATTATAAACTTTATGAATTTCTTGTATCCTTCAATGAATGGTAATTTTGAAGATATATATGCTTATGAAAAAAATACAGTTGAATTACTTGAAAAAATATTATTATCAATAACGGCAAAGAACAAGGTAGTATTTATTATAGATAATTTTGATGTTATAGATTCATCATCATTTGATTTTATAAACAAGTTAATTACAAAAGGTATAATAAATAATGAACAGAAGCTATTTGTTTCATATAAAGAGAACAAATCTGCGAAATTATATTTTGATAAAAATTTAGAGTATAAAGAAATATTTTCAACATTATACTTAAATAATTTAAGTAATGAAGAAACTTTAAACTTGGTAAAAGGCTATGCTAATACACCTATAATTCCGAGCGTTGTAAGTGAATATATCCTTACCAAAGGAAGAGGAAATATATTTTTTACGGAGCAATTCCTGACGCTTTTATTTGATAGCGGATATATGTATATAGATGCGGAAATGATGAAGTTCAAAGAGAAAGAGCCATTGCCAATTACGGTAAATAATATAGAAGAAGTAATACAGCAAAGGTTTGAAACGATACAAAGCCAAAATATAAAAGAGTCATTATTGGCGGCATCAATTTTAGGATATAAATTTGATAAAACAATATTTGCGTCGGTAATCGAGATTACAATCGAACAAGCGGAAGAATTGCTTAAGCAGTTATCGGAGTTACTGTATATACAGCAGTCAACAGAGTATGAATATTCTTTTAAAAATTTAACGACCTGGTCTGTAATATTTGATATAGCACAAAATGATGGAAAATTTAAAACAATCAGTAAGAAATTATTATTGATATTTAGTCAATATGCACTGTCAAATCCGACATTAAAAGCAATTATAGCTAAATATACGGAAAATACAAACCTAATAAAAGAAGCTTGGTACAATATAGCGGCGATATGTTCATATCTTGGAGATATAGAGATGTATGGAACAGCACTGGAAGAGCTGTTAATTAATACAGGTTATGATAAGCAAGCAGCAAGTTATAGTCAGGAACAGCTTGATATAATGGAAAAAATCGGAAAGATTTCGTATAAGATACAGCCGCATCAAGCAATTGAATATTTAACTTCCCCGATAGAAGCTGCAAAAGAAGCCGGAAATACAACAAAAGTAATTGACTTATGCGGATATTTGATAAAAGCTTGTTATGAAGTTTCTGATTATAACGGAGTAATAGAGGCATCTGATTTACTTTTAGCGACTACGGATGCAGAAATTTCAATTCTTGATAAGGCACTTATTAAGTCGAAGAAATTACTTGCGTTATTTAAGTCAGGAAATTGTGAAGAGGGTATTAATTTAGCAAATAATGAAGTTATTCCACAGCTTGAAGAAGCATTATCAAAAGACAATCAAAATGGTGAATTGATGCAATCCGTATTGGAGAGTTGGTTTGATACTTCTGTAAACCTGATTAATTTATATTCATTACAGGGCAATGTAAAAGCATTGGAAACAGCCGATAATGTTGCAGAGATTCTTAAAATGAATAATATAGAAAATTCTGAATATACACTCAGGCTTAATTTATCAAAATCGTTTGCCTTAACTGTAACTGGACATATATATGAATCTGCAATGCTTCTGAAAGTAACGGAAACAATTCCTGAATATAAGAATACAAAATACATAGTTATACGTAATATCATTTATGCTTTAAATCTGATTTTATCAGATAATACGGAGAATTTAAAAGAACAATTATATGACTTTGCTAAGTTTGCAAATGATAATAATGATATTTTCGGAAAGCATATATTTAAAATGATGTTTGCTTGGATGATTTATAATTCTGAAAATTATGAAAGGGCAAATGTAATATTTAATGATGAATTGACATATTTTGCAAAAATTAAGACCGTGACAGGTGCATTAATTTCTTGGTTGTTCATAGCAAAAAATACCCTTGCACTGGAAGGTTTTGATAATGCGGAACATATTGCGTTAAAAGCACTTGAAGTAAGTCAAAATCCAAAATTTTTACAGCATCATGCAGCTGTATATATTCAAAAATTAATAGCGGAAATCAATATAATAAAAGGAGATGTTGAAGCTGCGAAAATGTATTTGGAAAAAAGTTTGCATACTGCAAAGCAATTTGGTTTAGAGCTTGCACAAGTTGAGATATACCGTACATATACAAAATTTATGGAGCAATTGATGCTGCAAGAACAGAATAAAACTGAATATGCCATAAAAGCGGACAAAATTTATAAAGCAGCTATTTCAATTTCCGAAAAATTAAAAGTATATAAACTTACAGCACATATCAAAAAGGAACGTCAAGCCCTTTTGGAATATTGTATTCAAAACGGAATTAAAACTACATAACTAATAATTTACAGAATAATAAATTCCCGAAATTTTACTTGTCATATCCCCATCTCCTTCAGCTTTAAGATTTATAGTTCCTGTGTCGGATATTAAATAAGTTCTGTTTTGAATGAGTTCACTCATAAAATCATATGGAAAAATATTTTTCTCTTGCATTTTTATACGTATATTATCATCAATTTTGTTTGTAGGATCAAAAGTTACCCATCCGTATTTATCAAAATAAACTTCAACCCAAGCATGTCCGTTCTTAATATCATCAGAATCATCAAAAATAAAAGGTAATTCAAAGCCTTTTCTTATTCTTGCGGGAATACCTTTAGCACGACACAAAGCAGTGAACAATTTTGAAAATTCTTCGCAAACACCTGTGCCGCTTGTTAAAGCTAACAAAGCACCTTTATCTTTATTAATGTCATCATAATTATATCTTAAGCGATTAAAAACGTAGTCAAATATGTTTTTAACCGTATCAACATCATTAGTTGCCGTAGGAATAATTTTTTGAGCTGTATGTTTAATTAATTTGCTGTTTACTTCAATCTTTGGTTCTTCCTGCAAGTAGGAAGCTTTTTCTTCAGCGGAAAGAACACCGTCTATATTTTTATTTATTTTTTGTGCGATATTAAGATTATAAGTTCTGACTTGAATATCCCCTTCAACAATAATAAATATGGAACCTTTTGGATTGGGCAAATATATTACGGCATAATTACCGTCAGGACGTTTAACAATTTTTTGGGGTTCAGGTGTAATTTTTATATTGGAAACTCTTTGTCTTTCAGGAATATTTTCCGGAATCATAAATGTTAATTCGGCATTGTGAATATCTCCCGAAAAATTTACTTCTTTTACAATTTTAAAATGTAATTTTTGACCGACTCTATAAATAGGAATTTTAGGAGAAATATTTAAGTCCTGTAAATGAGCAACGGAAGCAGGACGTTCTATAGGTTTTATAGTGGAATTATCACTTTTTCGACCTCTGGTTGATAGAATGAAAAAAGCTGATAAAACTAATAAAACTATGCAAATAATAATAATTTTAATATTGTTATTGTTTCTTACAGTCATAATTAAGTATTGTAAGTATATCAATATTTTATAATGGTGTCAATACAGTGAAACATAAATAAAAAAGATAAGAGCAAAAATGCTCTTATCCGAAAAATATGTAATATTCATTAAGCTGCTTTTTTCTTGTCTTGTTTTTCTTCTTCCTGTTTTTGGATTTCTTCGGAAACGTTAACCTGCTGACCGTGGAGAGCTTTGTTTCTTAATTCTTGAATTTTTTCTTTATCAAGAACTTTTAATTCCATTCTTCCGTTTGATTCGTTAGAAAGAGTAGCTTTAATTTTAGTGCCGTAATCATCATAACGTTTATCGATTTTACCGTCAACAATTTGTTGTTGGAACCATTCAATGTGTTTTTGAGCATTTACGGGATATTCGGGATGAACTTTTATCCATTTCAAATAAGACATATTTCCTCTCGGGTGGTTACATTCGCCGCATTCAGCGAGGTAATTATCAGTATCATTAGGACCGCCTTTTGAATGAGGGTGAACGTGTTCTATAGTTTGAGTGGATTCTTTTAATAATTCATTAAAAATACCGGAGTTATCTCTTCCTTGAATTTTGTTAAAATGTTTACGAGCCATTTCTGCATTTTGAGGTAATCCCATAGCTGAATTAATAATAGAATTGTAACTTATAGGATCAATTTGACCATCTTCTTGCATATGAACGAGTTTTTCCGTAAATTTAATTCTATCAATTTTACCTTGTGCAACATTTTGTTTTTCTTGAGCAATTAATTTAGAAACGGAATTATCTTCGCCTAAATGAGCTTTGGCAATTTCATCAGTAGAATTAAGAACTCCCGTACAATAATTTTTAAGTTTGTTATTAAAATCACTACCTATTCTTGAAACCGCAGCTTTAGCATCAATTCTCGGATTATTAGCCGCTTCTGCCGCAATCATACCGGCAATTGCACCTTGATTACTTCTGAAGTAATCTTTATCCTGATTAATTTTATTTGCTAATTTATCTCCTGTATTTCTTGCAAAACTGCTTGCAACACTATTTAAATCTTTTTGAAGAATCATTCTTCCGCCGCAACAACAACAAGGAACATCAGCTATTTTCTTTGTTACAAAAGATCCTGTTGAACAATTAAATCCGAATGAAACAGCTTGACCTCCGAGGAAATAAGAACGAAGAGCAATTCCTGAACCGGCTGTATTTTGTGGTTGTACAGGCGACGGTGCAGCTTTTTTATCGACTACAGTACTATTTTGTTTGTATGATTTATTCAACGAAACTGAAGAAACAGGAGTAATTACCATTTAAACACACTTTCTATCAACTTAACACACTTGTGCTTATATAATGATACTCAACTTTTAAAATTGCTTATTTTTTAAAAAATATGAAGAAATGTAACAAAAAGCCGGAAAAATCCGGCTAACTCAACTGAATAAAATAGAAAACAGATATAATTATTTTTTAAACTTATCGATAGCAAGCAATGCACAGCCAAGCATTCCGGCATTATTACCCGTAGTTGCAAGAACAACTTTTGCAGGAGAAACAATAGTTTGTTTATTTAGTTCATCTTCAATAATCTTACAGTTGATAAATTCACCCATGCCACCTGATATAACAAATATTTCAGTGTCAAAAATGTTGTTTAGAGAAACCATACCGGTAATTATTTGGTTATGCCACATATCCATAACTTTAGTACAGAGTTCGTCATTTCTTTTTACGCCGTCAATTAGGTCATAAGTAGTTAAATCGTCGATTTTTTTACCTTCGGTAGCTACAGATATAGGATTTTTGAGTGCTTCTTCTTTAAAAGAACGTCCCAATCCGGTACCTGAACCGTATGCTTCCCAGCAATCGTAATTTCCGCAACCGCAAAGTCGTCTTTTATCGGGATAAATCTTAATATGACCTATTTCCCCTGCTCTTCCGGATTTTCCTCTGAGCATTTCTCCGTTTATTATAACTCCGCCTCCGATGCCGGTTCCCAAAGTTACCATGATATTATTATCATATCCTTTTGCTGCTCCGACTTTATATTCTGCCCAGGCTGCCGCATTTGCGTCGTTTTCTACATATATCGGCTTTTTGCTGAACGATGTAAAATCTGTAGTATTATATTCTTGTGGTAAATTTGGTGAGTTGGATTCAACTTTTGTATTTTCAAGATTTATTGCTCCGGCTGTTGCAAAACCGATATAATCTACTTCTTTTTCGTTTTCAAGAATGATATTTTTAAAAGTTTCTTGAAGTCCTTCAAGTGTTTTTGGAGTAGAAACTTTTTTTATTTTATTAACAAATTCTCCTTTTTCATCTATAATGGCATAGCTGATTTTTGTTCCTCCAACGTCAATTCCGAGTGCTTTTTTCATTTTTTTCCTCCTGCTTACTTTTTGTATAAAACCTTTTAACTATTAATTGGGGTCTGGTTATTGCTGAGCCTATTACTACTGCATGAGCTCCTAAATCAAATGCCTTTTTAACTTGTTCCGGTGTCCATATTCTTCCTTCCAATATTACCGGACAATCAAGTATTTTTACTGCCTTTTCCAGAAGTGCAAAATCAGGTTCTTCGCTTGTAGTTTCTGAATTTTGAGTATATCCTGATAAAGTTGTTGAAACCATATCAAAACCCAATGTTCTGGCTGCTATAGCTTCTGAAATGGTAGATATATCTGCCATACAAAGCTTTCTATGTATTGCTGTATATTTTATTAATTTTCTTAAATTATCATCTCCTCTTGGTCTGCTTGTGCCGTCCATTGCTATTATATCGGCTCCTGCGTTGATTAATTCATTTATTTCTTTTATTCCGATTGTTATATAAACTATGTCTTTCCAATTTTTCGGTATAACTTCAGGTTTTGTAAGCCCGATTATCGGTACTTCAGTATATTTCTTCGCATTTTTTATATCCCTTGCTCCTGCTAACCTTAATCCTTTTGCTCCGCCTTTCAGAACTGATTTAATCATTGCATTCATGCATTCTTCTTTGTACAACGGTTCATTTGGCATTGCTTGAACTGAAATTATAATTGAATTTTTAATCTTATTTATAACATTCATTTGTTTAAATTATAACTGTTTTAAAATAAGACTTCAATACTAATTATTTTATAAAAATTTTTTAGATGATTTCTTTTTCGGGTGTTCCGGGGGCAAATGAATATATTTTTTTTAAAACATATATATCATTGTCGCTTGGAATATTCAATGTCTTCTTATGCGGTACAAACATTACATCATTTTCATCAATCCCGTGTCCGAGACCGAGAGCATGCCCCAATTCGTGCAAAGCAGAGTGCAATACTGTAGAATTATTAATTATTTTACCAGAGAATGGATTTGGAAGACCTATATCAATAGTTACAGAACGAATTTCCGAAGCAACAATACTTCTAAACTTGCACATGCCTTCAAAAACTCTCCCGGTTTTTACCCAATTAACTACTATATCTGCTTCATTAGGAGATGATACAATAGAAAAACGAAACAATTTATAAACATTCCAAATATCCACAGCCCTTGTAACAGCATAATAATAATCCTGTTTTTCAGATTCCAAAATTGAACAGTCGGTAATTTTTGATAAATATACATTGATATTGTACTTGTTAAATCTGCATACCTTATCG
>CANQLA010000033.1 GCA_947624605.1 Candidatus Gastranaerophilales bacterium
AATTCATTTCCTATACTTCTTTATTTAACTTTTTAAGTAAAATTATACAAATAAAATGAGGATAAAAAGGATAAAAACTGTAAATGACTTTATCTCACCAAGATAAAGTCATTATGATATATTGTTTAATTGATAGAAATATATTTATATATTTTGATATTCCGGATTTGATTTACAATAATAATTTATAGGACAGAATGGACACATTGGTTTTATGGGTTTACAAATATTTTGTCCTAAAGTAACAAATTCTGTATTAAGATTAATCCAATATTTTTGAGGAATTAGCTTTTTCAATTGCATTTCGGTTTCATCCGGAGATTTAGTATTAACAATGCCGAGCCTGTTGAATATTCTATGTACGTGGACATCTACACAAATAGCAGGGATATTAAATCCTTTTGCCAAAACCAAATTAGCGGTTTTTCTTCCGACACCGTCAAATTTTAACAACTCATCAATAGAATTTGGAACCTTTCCCCCATATTCATCTACTAACTTTTTAGAAAGAGCGATAATTTGTTTTGCTTTATTGTTATAAAATCCGACAGGATATATAGCTTCAGCCAATTCTTCCTGATCAATATTCATCATTTCTTCGGGAGTTTCGGCAAGTTGAAGCATTTTCATTGTTGCAGGATAAGTTGTAATATCATTGGTTCTAAGGGACAAAATACAAGCAATAAGAACAATATACGGATCTGTTTGTTGTTCCATAAATCTGACAAATTTACTGCGTTTAATCTTGGCAAATTTTAAGCTTTCAAATATCTCATCAATTTTTTCGTTAAATTCTAAGTGTTCATTCATAACTGTTCTTTCTAAAAAAAAAGAGCCAAAAGACTCTTTAAACTTTCTTTTAATAAACCTTTAAAAAAATAAATAATTATAAAGCTCTTTCAACTTTACCCGCTCTAATACAAGAAGTACAAACTTTAATTTTTCTGACAGTACCGTTATGATTAACTTTTACGGTTTGAAGGTTAGGGAATTGTCTGTGTACATTTTGTTTATGAGAGAAAGATATTTTTGCGGCTTTCAAAGATTTTTTTCCACAAATTTCACATTCTATAGACATAATCAATATTTCCTTTCAATAAAAAACGATTGCATTTGAATAATAAGCCAAAAAGAATAAATAATCAATAGTAAAAAACAATTTTCAAAAAAAAATTTACAACTTTGATTGAAACATTATTATAAGATAAAATGTAGATATACGGAGAAAATCATGGTGATAGTAACAAAGACAATCCGAGAGAAATTGGAAGATGCAGAAATCAAAAATTTAAGTGAACATGCTGCGAAGAGTAAGTTTTGCAGGGGCAGAAAGTACTATGAAAGGCAATGCAGTTTAAGAACAGATTTTCAGAGGGACCGCGACAGAATATTATATAGCGGTGCATTCAGGAGATTAAAACATAAGACACAAGTATTTTTCTCACCTGATGATGATAATTACAGAACGAGAATGACGCATACACTGGAAGTTTCCCAAGTATCGAGGACAATAGCCAGAGCATTAAGATTAAATGAAGATTTAACCGAGGCAATTGCATTAGGACATGATATAGGTCACACACCATTTGGACACAGCGGAGAAACTGTTTTAGACGAAATAATGGAGTGCGGATACAGTCATAATTGGCAAAGTGTGAGAGTTGCAGAAATAATTGAAAACCTAAATTTGACGAGAGAAACATTAAATGGAATATATTGTCATTCATATGCGTTAAAACCTGCATATACTTTAGAAGGACAAATAGTGCAACTGGCAGATAAAATAGCATATATAAATCACGACATCGATGATGCGGTGAGGGCAAGAATAATACGTTTGGAAGATTTGCCAAAAGATTCTATAGAGTATTTTTCTTCAGATAAAAATACACGATTTACAAAAATGATATATGATATAGTAGATACAAGTCTTGATAAAAATTATGTGAAGATGTCGGAAGAATGTTTCGGACATATGAAAATATTAAGGAAATGGATGTTTGATAATGTATATCTTGGTTCGGCAGCAAAATCGGAAGAGAAAAAAGCACAAAATATGATACGAATGTTATTTGAACATTATTATAATTTTTTAAGAAACAGATATCCTGCATCCGGAGATAAGTCATTAAAACGAACGGTGTGTGATTATATTTCAGGAATGACAGACAGATATGCGATAGTGAAATTTAAGGAAATATTTATGCCTTCTTCGTTAAAGTATATAAAAACGGATTCATTTTTAAACAGGATGTCATTAATAAATGGACTGGCGGTAGAATAAATGCCGCAAACATATCAAGAAGCAGTTGAACAAATAAAGAGCAGACTGGACATAGTGGAAGTAGTTCAGAGATATATGGTATTAAAGAAATCCGGAACGAACTATATGGGCTGTTGTCCTTTTCATAAAGAAAAGACGCCATCATTTTCCGTCAACAGGACGAAAGGGATATTTAAATGTTTCGGATGTGGTGAAGGTGGAGATGCATTGTCATTTCTAATGAAAATACAAGGTAAAAATTTTAAGGAAATAATAGAAGAAGAAGCGAAGGCATTAGGCATAGAGTTACCCATAACAAAGTTTGACGGTGATTATAGAAATAAAAAGCAGTCAATACAGGAAGCTGTTAAAAAGGCAACAAAATATTTTCATGAAAATCTTTTGTTTTCATCGGAAGGAGAATGTGCGAGAAATTATCTCAAGAAAAGGAACATTTCAGCAGAAGTAATAGAAGAATATTGTATAGGATACTCTCAAAAGAGTTATGACGATTTACAGAGAAAAATAAATACAGATAATGAAATTTTGGAAAAAGCAGGCTTAGTAATCAAGCGGGAAAAGGGAAAGGGATATATAGATCGTTTCAGAAACAGAATAATGATACCCATAAGAGATGAAAGTGGTAATGTTGTTGCTTTTGGAGCGAGGGCATTAGAGGAAGGACAAAATCCGAAATATTTAAATTCTCCGGACACAATATTGTATAATAAAAGCAGGATTTTATACGGATTTGACAAAGCAAAAAGTTCTATAAGAGAACAAGACAGTGTAATAATATGTGAAGGTTATTTTGATGCGATATCTTTACAAAGCGGTGGTATTAAAAATGCGGTAGCATCTTGCGGAACGGCATTAACACCGGAACATATAATGCTGATAGCGAAATACAGTGAGTCGAGGAGAATATATCTTTCCTTTGATACTGATAAAGCAGGTCAAATAGCGACAGAGAGGAGTGCAAATTTAATAAAGGAAGTATTTAGTGGATTAGGGGATATAAAACAATTTGATTCTTGTTATATGACATCCGGAAATAAATATTCTTGTGAAATAAGGGTAATATCCCCTCCGGAAGGCAAAGATCCTGATGAATACATAAGAGAAAAAGGATCGCAGGCATATATGGAACATATTAAGAAGGCACCTCTTCTTTTGGATTATAAATTAAATCTCTTATTAGATGAGATAAAAGAAGATACATCATTAATAGAAAAGAATAAAACAATTACAAAAATCATTTTTTTAATTGAGGAAATAGAAAATAATATAGTGCAAAATGAATATATAAAGACAATTGCTACAAGGCTTCAGATTGACGAACAAATGTTAATCAAGGAGATAAAAGCGATAGAAAAGAAACAAGATATAGACAATCAAAGTCTAAAAGAAATCAACAATCAAATTGTAACAAAATCTTCAAATTTCATAGAAAAAATGCAAAAAAATTTATTTTCTTTATTTTTTACAAATGTGAGTGATGACAATCTCTCAGAATTGATAAGAACGATTAAAACCCAAAAAATAGAAAATAATAACTTAAAAATACTTATTGAAACAATTGACAAGATAACATTTAAGAGTAATAATGCACAAGAATTAGCTGAAAGTTTGTTCAACGAGTATGCAAATAATAATGAAATAAAAAATACAATAGCGGATTTAATATACTTATCAAAATGCTATGAAAATTTAACAGACCAAGATATAAAAATAGCGATAGCAGAAACGGTAGATAAAATTGAACGTTACAGACGTAAGGAAGAAATAAAGAAGCTTAGACAGATGTCGGGAAACATTAATGACAACGAATCTGCAATAGTTCAATATCAAATAACAGTAAATGAAAAATTAAAAAGTGAAAACTGGAGAAATTGATAATGGCAAGAAAAAGAATATCGGAAGTTTCATCTACAGAAGAGTGTTTTGAAGATGAATTAACAGAAGATAGTGTATCGGATAATGTATTAGATAATCCTGTTTTAGGAGCGACTGATATATCAGATGTTATGATGAGTGGTGATAGTGCCAAGATAATAGATACAATGGAAAATGAAGATATATTTTCTACGGAATCAATGTCGGAAGAGATAGATGATTCTGTAGATGATGCAGCGTTGACGCGGGGGATATCCGTAGATGATCCGGTGAGAATGTATCTGAGGGAAATAGGAAGAATAAAATTATTAACGGCAGATCAAGAAATTGATTTGGCGAGGAAAATCATAGAAGGCGGAAATGCCGGAGCAAAAGCCAAAAGGAAGTTAGTACAGGCGAATTTGAGGTTAGTAGTAAGTATAGCGAAGAAATATGTTGGTCGAGGAATGCTATTTTTAGACTTAATACAAGAAGGCAATCTTGGTTTGATTCGAGCAGCAGAGAAATTTGATCACGAAAGGGGATATAAATTTTCGACGTATGCGACATGGTGGATCAGGCAAGCAATAACAAGGGCAATAGCAGATCAAGCGAGAACGATAAGAATACCTGTTCACATGGTAGAAACGATAAACAAGCTTAAGAAAGTAACGAGGAAGTTGGCCCAGGAGCTTTCGAGGAAACCTACGGAAGATGAGCTTGCACAGGAAATGAACATATCAATAGTGAAACTTCGTGAAATAATAAAAGTAGCACAAGAGCCGATTTCATTTGAAGCACCTATAGGAAAAGAAGAAGATTCAAGGCTGGGTGATTTTATAGAGGACAAAGATGCTGATGCACCTGCAAAGACGGTAGCACAAGAGTTATTAAGGGAAGATTTAGCTGAAGTATTAGCGGGTCTTTCAGCACGGGAAAGAGATGTTTTAAGACTTCGTTTCGGAATGGATGATGGTCGTCAAAGAACGTTAGAGGAAGTAGGGCAACTTTTTGGAGTAACAAGAGAGCGTATCAGACAAATAGAAGCGAAAGCATTGAGAAAGCTTCGTCATCCAAACAGAAGCAAACGTTTAAAAGAGTATGTAGAAGTATAAAACAGGAGCGGCTTATAATAAAAAGCCGCTTTTATATTTAAATGGTATAAAAATTTCGGAAAATTTTATAAAGAAATATAACAATTTAAAAAGTTTGATAAACTATTTCAATTTACGAAAATTTTTAGTATAATAAATTGTAATTTCAGGTTTAAAAAGAGGAATTATAGTGAGCAAATTAAAATATAACAGAATTTTGCTTAAGGTAAGCGGAGAAGCCCTTATGGGCAAGCAGCAATTCGGTATAGAGCAAGAACCTGTAGAAATGATAGCCAATGAAGTAAAAACAGCACACGATGCAGGATGTCAAATTGCGATAGTGGTTGGAGGAGGGAACATCTTCAGGGGGATGAAAAACAGTGCCAAACTAGGCATGGACCGAGCTTCCGGAGATTATGTAGGAATGTTGGCGACAGTTATGAATGCGGTGGCATTACAATGTGCATTAAGGAAAATAGAAGTATCTTGTCGAATACAGACGGCAATTGATATAAATAAAATAGCAGAACCGTATGTAAGATTTAAAGCGATAAGACATCTGGAGAAGGGAAGGGTAGTTATTTTTGCGGCAGGGACAGGTAATCCGTTTTTTACTACAGACACAGCTGCTGCACTTAGAGCTTCAGAAATTGAAGCAGATGTTATGTTAATGGCAAAAAATGGTGTAGACGGAGTTTATACAGCTGATCCAAGAATCAATTCCGAAGCTAAAAAATATGATAAAATAACCTATGACGATATTATAATCAGGGGCTTAAAGGTTATGGATACGTCATCTTGTGCTTTATGCAAGGAAAATAATATACCTATTATTGTCTTTGATTTTGCGGCAAAAGGTGCGGTGATGAAGATTTTGAATAATGAAAATATAGGAACTTATGTAGGAGGAACTAATGTCGATTGAAGAAATTATGAAATCCGGACAGGAAAAAATGGAAAAAGCAATCAGTCAATTAAAAAAAGAGTTTGCTGCGGTCAGAACGGGAAGGGCAAATCCGCTTATTCTTGATAAAGTTATGGTTGATTATTACGGAGCACCAACTCCTTTAAGACAAATGGCTCAAGTAACAGTTCAAGACGGCACGACATTGGTAATTGCTCCTTTTGATAAATCGATTTTGAAGGAAGTTGAAAAAGCTGTAATAAAAGCAGATTTGGGAATAACACCAAATAGTGACGGAATAGTTGTAAGACTTCCGTTTCCGCCTTTAACAGCCGACAAAAGGAAAGAAATTGCGAAAGATGTAAAAAAACTTGGTGAAGAGGCGAAAGTTGCAATCAGAAATATAAGACGAGATATGACAGACGATGTCAAAAAGGCGGAAAAAGCGGAAAATCTTTCCGAAGATGTTGTTAAAGATAAACAAAGTGATATTCAAAAATTGACGGATAAGTATACAAAAAATATTGAAGATCTTTGTGCCGAGAAGGAAAAAGAGGTATTAACCATATAGTGGTCAATGAAGATAATCAGCAAAAAGCCGGTAAAAAAAGAATAATTACCGGATTTATAATAGGCATAATCATTCTTTCTGCATTATATGCAGGAGGTTTTATTCTTGCCGGAGTAGTTGCAATATTTGTGTATTTTTGTTTAAAGGAATACGTTGTTATACTTAACCACAAAGGATTTCAGCCGTCATTCAGAATAATGTCCTTTATTGCATTTGTATTATTTATAGTGTCAGTAGCACATTTAGAAAAATTATTTCCCATAATTCTTTTTTTAGGTGTAACATTATCTTTTTGTGCAGTATTATTTAAACTGCGTCAACCATATATAGCAAATGTTTCAACAACTGTTTTCGGATTTGTGCTTTGTTGGTTACCGACGCACGTATATTTAATCAGGGGATTAGGTGCTCCGGGGAAGGGCTTTTTAAGTCTTTGTAACGTAAATCCCGGATTAGGATATTTGATAATGATGTTTTTTACTATACTTGCAACAGATATTGGTGCATATATATTTGGAAAAAAATTCGGAAAGCATAAATTATCTCCTCAGGTAAGTCCGCAAAAAACTGTTGAAGGAGCTTTTGCAGGAGCTGTATTAGCTATTTTAACAGCATTATTGATAGGTTATTATATAAAATTATCGTTATGTGAATCTTTTTGTGCAGGTATATTAATTACTTTTTTCGCTCAAATAGGAGATTTATCGGAATCGCTTTTGAAACGGGATGCGGGAGTAAAAGATTCCGGAGATAGTTTACCGGGACACGGTGGGTTTTTAGACAGGGCAGACAGTTATATTTTATCAGCACCAATAGCTTATTATTTTTTTAAGTATATAATTATGGGTCAAACAGGTTTTGATTTTTTCATCTGTGGTATTGAAAAGGTATTTTCAAATGTCGGTCTTTTCTAAAAACATTTCTGATTTTCTTGTTAAAACTAATTTTTCAAAATTGAAACCTGAATTATTTGAAGCTGCATTTACACATCCTTCTTATGCTTTTGAACATTCTTTAGGTAATGAAAAACATTATGAAAGATTGGAATTTTTAGGTGATGCTGTATTAAAACTCATTATAAGTAATCTTTTATTCAATAGGTTTCCAAATTATGATGAAGGAAAGCTGACTAATATAAGAGCTATATTAGTCAGTGACGATTTCTTGTATACCCTTTCGGAAGATTTGGATTTAAAAAAGTATATAAGGATTTCTAAATCTTTGGAAAAGGATGGGGGCAGAAATGTTCCATCGATATCAGCTTGTGTATTTGAAGCATTTTTAGGTAAATTATTTGAAATTGGAATTTCTATTTCGGAACTATCAATATTTTTAGAGAACATTTATTCTCAATATATTGACAATATTGACAGTTTGCTTCCAAAATTTAATGCAAAAACTATATTACAAGAGTATACCCAAGCAAAAAACAAAGATTTACCCATATATAAACAGGAATTAAAAAAAGGAACGGAAAATAATTGTGAATTTATTGTCAAAGTATTTTATCAGGGGGAGCAACTCGGTAGAGGAATCGGTAAAAACAAAAAACAAGCGGAAAGGGAAGCTGCATATCAGGCTTGTTTAAAACTTAATATTACGGGAGAAAAACTATGAAAAAAATTATTATAGCACCATCAATACTATCTGCTGATTTTGCAAATTTGGAAAGAGATATAAAACTTATTGAAAAAAATGGTGCTGATTGGGTTCATATTGATGTTATGGATGGTCATTTCGTACCTAATATAACTATCGGAGTACCGGTTGTTAAAGCAATAAGAAAAATTACAAATTTAATTTTGGATGTTCATTTAATGATTGAAAATCCGGAAAAATATATTTCCGATTTTGCAAAAGCAGGTTCTGATTATATTACTGTACACTACGAAGCTACACTGAAAAACACGAATAGTGTTATAGATTTAATTCATTCACACAACGTAAAGGCAGGTCTTTCGATTAAGCCTAAAACAAGTGCGGAAGAAATAAAGAGATATTTGGAAGATATTGAACTTGCATTAGTAATGACTGTAGAACCCGGTTTTGGAGGACAAGCTTTTATGAGTGATTGTGCCGAAAAAATAAAATATATAAAAACAAATTCAAAACAAGATATAATTATAGAAGTTGATGGAGGAATAAACGACGAAACGGCAAAAGTTTGTAAAGAATACGGGGCAAATGCTCTTGTTGCTGGCAGCTATATTTATAACAGCAGTAATATTAAAGAATCAATAGATTTGTTGAGGTAATTATGTATAAAACGGAAGGTCTTATAGAAACTCATTTTCACGGAGCATTCGGAATAGATTTTATGGATTGTGAAGTTGATGATATTATTGAAGTTGCTGTAAAAATTTCAAAATTGGGCATTACAAGAATTTATCCGACGCTTATGACCGGAGAAATTAAACAAATAAAAGAACAGATTAATAAAGTTAAAGAAGCTCAAAAAAAACAGCCGTATGATTCTGCAAAGATATCAGGTGTACATTTGGAAGGTCCTTTTATAAATTCATACAAAAGAGGTATTCACCAGGAAGAATATATTCTTGAACCGACTGTAGCGAATTATAAAAAAATTGAAGATGAAATAATAAAAATAGTAACATTAGCACCCGAGCTTGATAATAATCGCAATTTGTGCAAATATTTGCACTCTAAAGGAGTTTTTGTACAGGCGGGACATACTATGACTTATAATTTGGAATATTGTGATTGTGTTACACATTTTTTTAATGCTATGGCACCTTTGACTCACAAATTTCAGAATATTATATCTTCTGCACTTTCTGATGATAATATGTTTATAGAACTTATTGCAGACGGAAACCACGTTATAGATGATGTTTTAAAAACCGTATTTAAAGGGAAATCCCGAAATAAAATAATTTTAATAAGTGATGCTCTGCCTTATACTCATAGTAATTATTCAGATTTTAAATTTGCAGGTCAAAATGTTTATTTAAAAAACGGAGGTTTTTATAATCATAAAGGAAAACTTGCAGGAAGCGGAATGTTATTATCGGACATTTTAAAAAGGCTTGTTAAAGATAACATTTTGCTTTTTGATGAAGCTGTATATATGATGAATATTACTCCGGCAAAATATTTACACGTTTTAAACAATGCATTTATAACTTTTGATGACGAAATAAATGTAATAAAGACAGATTATATTAATCATTGAAAATGTTAAATTCGTCATCAGGCTCATTTTTAACGTAAAATTTCCCAAAAACTTGTTTATATCTGGACAATTCATTTTTTAGAGAATATATTTCTTTAGTATTATCAGCAATTGTTTTTCGCAATTGTTCAACTTCAGATTTGGATTTGACAAGATCCATAATAACTTCATCTAATCCGGCTAATTTTTCTTCCAATTTATATTCAAGTTTGTTTTCTAATATTGATGAAAATTTATCGTAGAAACCGTTTTCAATATTTTTAACGGCAGAAGTAATTTGTTTTAAGAGGAGAACAGATTCGTTATCATTATTTATTTGATGAGTTGAAATATTTTTTTGCTCTTGTTTTTTTGCGGGTAACTTTTTTAAAGTATTTTTAAGTTTAATTGATTTTTCTTCTTTATGATTTGTTTCTGTTTGTATTTTTTGAAGTTTTTTTAAGGTTATAACGTCATCGGTAGTAAAATAAGTTAAACCATGCTCATTTTGTCGTAAAGGAATATCTCCGGCTTTACAAAGTTCAATAATGCCGTCATTATCGATATTAAGCAAACTTCTAACTGTTTTTGGCAGAATTTCCAGGCTATCGCCCATATATATTTCCCCTGCAATCACTCTTTGTTTATTTATTATATAGAACATGGGAAAATATTGGTAAAATATTTTGTTTTTTTACAAAGTTTTGTTACAAAAATAAACTGACAAATTATCATTAACAGAATAAGAATTAATTACTCATAAGATCTATTGCTTCTTGAAGCAGTTGTTTATTTGTTTGTACAAGTTTATTTGAGATATTTAATTGAGTTTGTGCCATTTTAAAAAAGTTTATATTGCCGCTTAAACCTGCATTAGACATTTCTATAAGTCCGCCTCTGACTTCTCCTGTGCTTACGACGGGTTTGCCGGATTCTTCCGTTTCTATAAATTGCAGAGGTTTTATTTCAAATAATTCCTGAGGATTATGGAAATTCATTATAGCTATTTTATACAACGGTGTTTTTACTTTTCCGTCATCAGCTTTACCGTATACGATTCCGTCTTCTTCAATTTTAAATTCATCATATTTTCCCAGATATTTTCCATTTCCGGGATCAATCCAAAGTTTGATATCCGTTGTCGGAATTTCAACACTACCGCCGTTTAAAGCACTTTCATTAAATATATCGGCTTCCATAGGTTTTGTACCTTGCATTATTTCTCCCTTATCATTCAGAATATAGCCCTGGACTCTTTGACCGTCACTTGTTTTATAATATCCTTCTCCGTCAAATTTAAATTCACCCAATCTTGTGTATGATATTCTGCCTTTTTCATTTCTTATTACAAAGAAACCTTTACCTTCCAAATATACGTTTTCATCCGAAGTTCCCGGGTGGGATTTACCTTGACCTGTGCTTTTTAATACGGAATCCGGTGTTATTCCTCCCATATATGTTTTAAAATTTATTTTATTTTCTCTGTATCCCGGAGTATAGCAATTCATCATATTCTCTCCGATTCCGTCAAGCCAATGATTTGTCATTGCCTGAGTATTTAGAGCATTAATAAATGAGTCATTCATTATTTATCTCCTTCATCTTTTTTTCCGGAAAATTCTGAATTTCCTTTGTTTTTTTGTCTTTGTCTGTATGATAATTCCGTATAAGGGATATTTTGATTTTCAAATACTTGTTGTAAATATGAAATATTATTTTTTAAGTACTCTTCAGCGATTTTATCTGAAGGAATAAATTCTGCACTTATTTTCCCTTGCGGGCTTACTCTCAATATGGCAGAAATATCATTTCCAAAATCAATTCTGAAAGGTTTGTTTGTTTTTATGGAATCAATAAGCATATTAGTTAATGTTTTTGATACTTCGGAACTTTTATAAGTTTTGCTGACATCTTGTGTGGAATATGCGTGATTTTCCATTAAAAGTTCACCATTAACACTGAATGTATAATTTTCTCCTTTTATTGCATTTGCAAAAAACAAGGCATCATCTCTGTCCATTGTTAAACAATCATATTTATATGATGTTTTAAGCAATTTTAAATCTTCTTCGGAAGATGAAATTAAATTTTCTGACAAAAGGTTATCCGATAAGGATATCACTGTAGAACAATTTCCCTGAATAAGTTCTTTGAAGGTTATTTCAGCATTTTCTTTTTCATAAGAAGAATTTTTGTCTGTTTTTGTTTTAATTTTAATTTCCTGATTATTTATATTGTCAATTTTCACTTTTATGTTTCCTTTTTTCTTCCCGTTCCGCATCATCTTCTTCTTCTTTACGTCTTGCAAAGAACCTTTGTACGGCTACTTCGGACAATCTTTTTAATTCAGCTGCTTTTTCTTCTTCTTTGTATATTTCTAACATTCTTTCTTTATGTTTTTCAAGAACCTTTACATCCTTTTCCGCTTCAGTTAATTTTCTTTTTTCTTCTTCTACAACTTCTTGTGCTTTTTGTTTTGCTTGTTCTAATTGTTCACCTTTTTCATATAGCGACTTTAAAAATTTATCATAAGCATCAAGTAAATAGAAATCAGCCTTTTTCATATTTATTCTGGTAGAATCTATTTCTCTGTTATTTAGTTCTATCATTCCTTCTATTTTGTATACTTCTTGTTGTGCCAGTATCACTGCTTGTAATTGTTGGTCTTTTTTCCTTATTCTGAAATCTAATGCCTTTTGCAGTCTGTATCTAAACGGCATATTTTTCCCTTTTAGCGGTAATTTAAATATTTACTCAACAATTATCATATTTTTCTCTCGTAATTTACACATACATTTGTATGATGTTTTCTAATTAATGAATTAAAATTAAAAGTCAAGTGAATATCATTTAAAAAAATGATATAGACTATACGGTTTGTTGTTATATAATATAATCAGGGAATTTATAATCCTCTCCATTACATTAAAGGCGGATATTAATATGGGAATAAAAAAAGATAAAATAGATTTCAATGCAGACGCAGCTCAAAGTTATGGAATATATAAGAATGAGGCTGAAAAAGAAATAATATCAAAAGTAAGTTCAGTTAATATATCTTGTGGTTTCCATGCCGGAGATCCTGTTTCAATAAAAGAAACTTTATTATTTTGTAAACAAAAAAATCTTGTAATAGGTGCTCACATAGGTTATCCGGATATTCCGGGTTTCGGATACAGACCTATGAAATTAGACGAAGATGAACTTGAAGCTGTCATATTATATCAAATAGGTGCTGTTGCTGCATTTGCTTCTTCTTATTCACTTTCCGTAGAACACGTAAGGCTTCACGGAGCAATGTATGAAAAGGCTGCAAAAGATTTGGATTTTGCAATTTGTGTTGCAAATATAGTCAAAAAATTTGATAAATGGTTTGTATTGTATCTTCCTTTCGGAAAAATCGCTGATGAAGTTGAAAATACAACTGATATAAAGGTTGCAAGAGAAATATTTATTGATAAAAATTATGATATTTTCGGTAATTTTTCAGATACTTCGTCAATTCTTGATAAAGATACCATGCTTAACAGAATCAGAACAATTTTACATTCCGGTAAGATTAAAATTGCAGGTGAGTTCTTGGATGTGAACTGTGATTCAATTCATTTCAATTCAAAAAATCCGGAAATGTCTGATTTATTAGATGCAGCAAGAGAAATAATTATTCCTACACCTTATAATTATAATAAGGCTTATATTGCAGGTTGGAGTGAAACATTGGTGTAAAATATGCTTATTAAGTTTTTAAAGAAAATAATGCCAAAAGATGCTGTATGGTTTTTGCCGGGACTGGAAATTAAACGTTGGTTTTTTTCCATAATTTCAGGTGCGGTAATTGCAGCAGTCGGTTTTTGTATCATTTTGGATTTAAAGCCTATATACCATTTAATTAGTTTTTCAATGCGAATAGTCGGAGCTAATCTTACTATCGGCAGAATTGTCGGTTTATTAATGATATATTTGGGTGCATACCTTTTCTTGAAGGGCTGGAAACATGCAAATTATTCCATTTTAAATCTTAATGATGAAAGAGACAGGCATGCAGTTTTAGAAGATTTATACAGAAGAAGAAAACTTAATCACGGTCCTAAAATTGTTGCTATAGGCGGAGGAACCGGACTTTCAACTATGTTAAAGGGTATAAAAAAAATAACCAATAATATCACAGCCGTTGTAACTGTTGGTGACGACGGAGGAAGTTCCGGAAGGTTGAGAGAAAATATGGGAATTTTACCACCCGGAGATATCAGAAATTGTATTGCCGCTCTTGCGGATGATGGTGACTTAGTAACAAAACTTTTTCAATATCGTTTTAAATCAGGTCCTGATTTAAGCGGTCACAGCTTTGGAAACATTTTCATTACTGCAATGTGTGAAATTACCGGTGATATGTATAGAGCTGTTATGGAATCTTCAAAAGTTTTGTCCATAAGAGGGAGAGTTCTTCCTTCTACTTTAGATG
>CANQLA010000034.1 GCA_947624605.1 Candidatus Gastranaerophilales bacterium
TGTTTTGCAATTCAATTTCATTATTTTTTTTCTGTTCTTCAAATTCAGCCCAGCGGTCTTTCTCATCTTGTAAAATTTTAGCTTCAAGATTTTTTATCTGTTCTTTTGCCTTTTCAAGCTCTGCTGATTTTTGTTTCGTTTCTTCTTCATATTTTCTCCAGCGTTCCTTATCCTCCCCAAGTAGTCTGTCTTGAAGCTGCTCTAAATCGTATTTCTTTCTCAAATTTTCTTCTTCTGTTTTATTTATTCTTCTTTGCTTTTCTCTTAAAATTTCATAGTCCTCTTCAAACGATTTCTTTATCTTTTCCAAATATTCGGAGGCAAAATTCTCTTGATTAAAAAAGTATTTAATACATTCACTGTACGTTCTGTTCTTTATTTCACAAAAATGCGGGTAATATCGGCTCTTTAACAGTTTTGTATCTATATCTGTTGTGTCTATTGTTTTGAAAAATTTTTGCATCCTGAAAAAGTATTCTTTTTGATACCTTTCGTCTATGATTAAGCATCTCCAAAATATATCGTGTATCATCCAGTCGATAACTTTTTCTTTTATCTGTTTGTAATATGTCTGCTTTTTTAATATTTCATATGTTAAAGCAACCATATCCACTCTGTCTAATACACTTTGACGGTTTTCAGACATTGTAGATTTTTCGGTATTTTTTCTGTACGAATATAAAAATTCTTTTACCAATGTTACTTTTTTAGCCTTTGTATATGTTTCATAAAAAAAAGGCAAATCTTCATATATATAATCGCTTGGAAATTTTACACCTGTGTTTATTAAAAAATCTTTTCGATAAAGTTTGTTCCATACCGTTACATTTATTTTATCCCAAAAATCTATTGTTTCGTGATGATTAAAACATCTATTGTTAAATCTCTCGTCAAAACATGCTAGTGAATAATAACTGTCCCCCTCTTCATATCGTCTTTCTTTTTCGTTGTAAACCTTCGCTTGACACATGGCAATTTCTGCCTTTTTGGCTTCTATTGCTTTGAACATTTTTTCATACATTTCTAAGTCAATAAAATCATCTGCATCTACAAAACCGATGTATTTGCCTTTCGCTTCGGTTATTCCGATATTCCTCGCATTTCCCTGCCCTCTGCGGTCGGTTTTTTCTATTATCCTTATCCTTCTGTCTTTTTCCGCAATTCCTTTCAATATATCTCTCGTTGCATCCGTCGATCCGTCATTTATACAGATTATTTCTATTTCCCGCAATGATTGGTTGATAACACTTGATATGCATTCAAACAGGTATTCTTCTGCATTATATATCGGAATTATTATTGATACCTTTATTTCCTGTCCCTTCAATTTTCTCCCTTTCGCTCCGTTTGACCTCTTAACCTTTCTTCATATTCTTCCCTCATCATCTCTTCTTGTAAATGTATTTCCCTCTCGTTTTCTTCTTTTATTTTCTTTATTATCCCTTCGTAAAAACACTGCCATTTATAACTTGTTTTCTTATTCTCGCTCTTTAATTCATTTTCCCTTTTCTTCGCATTTACGTATGTGTCTGTAAGACTGCTTTGAAATTCTTCGTATTTCATTTCGATACAATTTTGGTATTCTTTGTAACAATAACATTTTGATAGTTTCTCTATATCTATGCCTTCTAAATCTATATTTTTAAATAGCTTTTTCATTAAAAAGAAAAATTCTTTTTTATATCTTGCTTCTACTAATGTGTATCTGTGAAATAAATCATCAATTATCCAGGATGTTACTTGTGTTTTGATTTCTTTAAAGTACGGCTCTTTTTTAAACATTTCGTATGTCAGGGCTACCATTTCCACTCTGTCCAGTACTTTATTCTGCGTTTTTGACATCGTTGAACCAGTACGATTTATTCTGTAATAGTATCCAAAATCCCTTATTAGACTTATTCTCTCTGCTTTAAACCACGCTTCATAAAAAAATGGCATATCTTCATATATAAAATATTCCGGAAATCTGATTTTATTTTTATTCATAAAATCTCTGCGGTATATTTTATTCCAAAGTGCAACGTTTATACTTCCGGTTAATAATTCCTTTGCTTCTTCGCTTGTAAACACTCGGTTGTCAAATTTTGGCGGTATTAAACTTAAATTGTAATATTTGTTTGAAAAATCACACTTTTGCGTAAATTCATCATATATTATTGCTGCACAAAATGATATGTCTGTTTCTCTCCTTTCTGCTTCTTCATATAATTTTTCAAACATGTCTTCTTCTATCCAGTCATCACCGTCTACAAATCCTATATATTTCCCTTTGGCTGCATCTATCCCCCTGTTCCTTGCATAAGCCTGACCTTTACTCCCTTCGTAACTTATTATTTCTATCCTGCTGTCTTGATTGGCATATTCTTCTGCTGTTTGAAGCGAATAATCCGTTGAACCGTCATTTATACAAATCAGCTCTATTTCCTTTATGCTCTGATTTAATACACTCTCTATTGCCGTTCGCATGTACATTTCTACATTGTATAACGACATTATTATTGATACTTTTATTCCTTTTCCATCTTCTTTTATCATTTAACGGAATCTTCCCAATCTTCAAGCTCTGTATACATAAATGGAAAATCAAATTTTACTTTTAACCAGTATATCGCTATGAACATCCTGTTATTGTCATACCACCAGTCAAATATTTTTGGGCGTTTCTTTATGCAGATATGAAATTTACCTATTTTAAACGTGTATACTTTCGGATTTAAATGTAATATTTCCATAATCTTGTGTTTGCATTTTTCTATTAAAAATTCTTTTCTGTAATGAAAATAATCGTTCTCTCTCACAAGCCTTATGTTTCTGTATGTATACGGATATTTCTCTTTGAATTTTTCATCCTCTAATGTAGCTTCATCTATTTCTAGCCAAAATTTTCTCCATCTGTCATAATAATACTTTTTATATTTGTTTTGTATTACTTGATATCGATATCTCATGTCTTTGAATTTTTTTCGTAAAAAAAATGCTTTTACTTCATCAAAATAACTCGTCTTCCTTAAATTATTCAGCATTTTTTCTACTACATAAAATAAATCGGTAAAGTTTTTATCACCCTTTGCAACTATTGAATTGGAACGATTAACACGATAGTAATATAAAAAATCTCTCACTATTGTTACTCTCTCCATATCAAAATATATATCCGTAAAAAATGGACCGTCTTCAAATATATATCCGTCAGGAAATCTTGCTTGTTTTTCTTCCAAATAACTCCTTAAATACAATTTGTTCCATGCCATTACGCAAAAATCTTGAAAAAAATCTTTTGTATCGTAATGAGTAAATGTCCTGTTATCAAGTGTTTTCGGAAAATATCCCAGCGTATAATACGGATCGTCATCAAATACTATCCCTGTTGTATCATCTATCTTATGAACTGCACATATCACCATTTGAGAATTGTATTGCTCCGCATTGTAATACATTAATTCATACGTCGTTGGTTCTATATAATCGTCTGAATCTACAAATCCTATGTATTTCCCCTTAGCATAAGGCATACCTGTGTTTCTCGCAGCCGATAACCCTCCGTTTTCCCTGTTTACTACTGTTATCCTTCCGTCCTTCTTCGCATATTCTTCAAGTACTTTGTCTGAACCGTCCGTAGATCCGTCATTTACACAAATTATTTCAATATCCTTCAGTGTTTGTGCTATTATACTGTCTAAACATTTTGAAAGATATTTCTTTACATTGTATACCGGCACTATTACCGAAACTTTTATTTCTTGCTCTTTCATTATTTTTTACTTTCGTTATTTATTATTGGTGTTCGGAATTTTGTATATTTTATCTTTTATTTTGTATTCCGCTATCTTCTCCGGCGGAACTATCGCTTCTCGCCTTCCCATAGTTTTATTAATTTTGTTTTTTATTCTCCTTTGTATGTCTTTTATTTGCCTGTTTGTATTTTCATGAAAATTTATAAGTCTTTTAAACGGCTTCATTTTCCCTTCATAATAATCAAGAAAAATTTTTAATTCCTCTTCGTTACGCTTTGCTGCTTCATCCATTTCTTCATACATTTGGGCTTTTGTTTCTTGCTTTATCCTATCTATTTCTTTATCAAAATACTTCGCTTGTATTTGTAATTCCTTCGCTATTACACCTTCATATTCTGATTGTATCTCTGCCTTCCCGTTATTATACGACTCTTCACAACGCCTCGTCATCTCCGCTTCATAAAAATTACTGTTTTCTCGCAGCTTTTCTTCAAGCTTCTTATCATTCCATCTTTGAACTTCTTGTACTCTGTCTTTGTATTCTTGTATATTCTTTTCTTTTATTTCCGCTATCTTTTGTGCATATTCTTCATCTTTTCTTTCTTCTGTTTCCGCTATCTTTTGTTCGTATTCTTCAGCTTGCTTCTTCAACTCATTTTCCATTAACTCTCTAAACCAGCTTTCAGTATCTGTTTTGCCGTTATTGTACGACTCTTCACAACGCTTTGACATCTCAGCTTCATAAAAATTACTGTTTTCTCGCAGCTTTTCTTCAAGATTTTTATCGTTCCATTCTTGAGTTTCTGCTATCTTACTTTTGCTTTCTCTTTCATTTATTTCTTTTATTTCTGCTATCTTTTTTTCATATTCTTCTGCTTGTTTCTTCAATTCATTTTCCATTAACTCTCTAAACCAGCTTTCAGTATCTCTTTTGCCGTTATTGTACGACTCTTCACAACGCTTCGACATCTCAGCTTCATATCTTTGAATTGTTTCCGATAATGTTTTGTCAAACTTGCTTTGTGCTTCCTGATTACATTCCAATATCTTCTTATTACATTCATTGTCTTTGGATATAATTAGGTTTGTAATTTGATTTTCGTACGAATTCTTTACCGCTTCCGCTTTTTGATTATTTATCCTCTGATTTTCTAAATCTCTGCTTTTAATTTCTTCCTGATAAGAGAATTTTAATTCGGAAATAATATCTTCGTATGTATTTCTCACTATTTCCGTTTGAAGTCTTATAGCTTCTTCAAAAAATTTTCTCAATTCATTACGCTTTGTTTCTATAAGCTCTTTCATTTGTTCTGTCTGAAGAGATGTTACAAACTTCAATGTCTTATCATTTTGATTGGATTTTTCCTCTACATACTTAATATAATTGTATATATCGGAAACTGCTTTATCTAATTTTTCATTTATGTTTTTATTTTCTTCTGCCATTTGGCTGCTCCAAATTAATATGCTTACTAATTTTATAATATTTTGCAAAAAACAACAAGTCTGCAATACTTCTTGATTATACAATAATCAGATGATGGATATTTTTAATATTAAAGCTATTATACTTATGTTATAAGTGGTGCTTACTATGACTGAAACCTATGAATATCAAAGTAATCTTGACGATAACGACCTTAAAAAAGTCGGACTTGAACTTATGTTTTTAACTCCTGAAAAAACTTCTCACGGAAAAGGTATATCTGCCGTTGAACTTTCAAAATTGTTGGATATTCCTGTCGATGTCGTTAAACAAAAGCTTAAAATTCTGCTTGACAAACAAATAGTTCGTGTAATTGGCATAAACCCTAAACTATGGGTATTCGATGAATATAATTTTCAAAGAATGGACGAAGATGATGATGTTTTTAAACTTCTTTGCTGCTTTGATGATGTCGATTTTGACAGATATTTTCAATATTAATTAGTGTTTTCTCTAAAATCTTTTAGTACTTCATAAAGATTTGCCGCTTCCTGTACAGATACATTGCCCGTCGGAATTTTTAGTATTTTTATTGTAGTTTCTCCCTTTGCATAAATAATTTTTATTTCATCACCTTCTTTTAACTGTTTAGAAGGTTTGGCAGGATTTCCGTTAACGGAAATCCTGCCTTTGTCTGAAACATCATTTGCAACTGTTCTGCGTTTTATTATCCTTGAAACTTTTAAAAATTTATCAAGACGCATGTTTATTTTTTTTCTTCCGCTTGTTTCGGTTTTTTTGAAGCTGCCGGTTTTTTGCCCTCCAATGCCTCCAATCTTTCTTCAAAAAGTTTGTTTTGTTTCTCTAATGCTGCTATTTTTTCTTCATTTATTTTGTTTTTGTCTTCAAGAATTCGGATTTTTTCTTCTAAACCTGTTACTTTCGCAACTATATCTTTAAACATTGTGTTTAGTTCTTTAATGGCATTTACACATGCATAAAATATTTCGTCACGCTTAATTCTTAAGAATCCGTCCCTGCCTTCTATTACACTGTTGGGAAATACTTTTTGCAACTCTTGTGCAATTACTCCTACAAGAACTTCTTTCTTTTTATCATTCTTCATAGTGTAATTTTTAACCTGAAGTTGACAAACTTCCTTTAATCCGGCTTTGTTATCTCCTAAAATATTTTTTAATCTTGCATCTGAAATAGCCGTATTAACTAAACTTGAATTCCAGCTTAAAGGTTGTCCGCCCGCAGATGCCGAATTTAACATGTTTTGAATATCTGTTACAGTCGCTATAGGATAATTTGTTCCGCCTCTTTTTATGTATGCGTGTCCGTTTATAAACGTATTTGCCGTATCATCTTCTGCTCCTATAGTTGTATTAACGGTGTTTAAGTTTAAATTTCTGCTTGCCATATCTCCGTATATAAGAACATCTGTACCGTTATATGATATTGTATCTCCGTTAACATAACCTCCTATATATAATTTGTTACTTTGGTTGGTTATTCCGACATTATGTCCGATAACTATATTTCCGGATCCGGTAGCGTTTCCTTGTAAAGCATTACTTCCTATTCCTATATTATAAGAACCGCTTACATTACCTCTTAACGAATTATATCCTACTCCTACGTTATATTTACCAGTCGTGTTGCCTCCGAGAGAATTGTATCCGACTCCTACATTTTGAGAACCTTCGGTATTACCTATTAAAGCGGCACTACCCAATGCGGTATTGAAATTTCCTGTAGTACTGTGCTGTAATGTCATTGTACCAACAGCAGTGTTATCTGTACCTGTGGAGTTGCGCTCCATCGCAAATGTACCAATTGCTGTATTTTGATTACCGACATTATTGACCTTTAATGTATATGCTCCCAACGACGTATTATAACTGCTTCCTTGTGCTTCTTGCAATGCATATAATCCAATTCCTGTATTAAGGTTACCTTGGGTTATTCTTCTCATTGAAAAAGCACCTAATGCGGTATTTCCGACTCCTATTATGTTCGGTTCGGCATTCGCTGCTGAATCTATTTTCGTATAACGTAAATTACCCGCCATAGAATATTGTCCTACTGCTGTATTAGCGGCTCCTAATGTGTTCGATGTATCTATTGCTCCGGATGCTAATCTGGATATTTCATTCCATTGAACTTCGTTTGCAGCATTAAACATTATTTTTTGCTGGGTCGCTGAATCTGATTTAATTGCATCTAAACTGTTTTGTCCTAATGCAAGGTTAAAATATCTGTCAAAAGATACCTTTCCTATTCCTACGTAATTTCCGTTTGTTTCTTTTTCATAAAAATCTAAAAGATGTCTGCCAACAACGGGTCCTGATACTTTGTTCCTTGTTACTACAGATATTTTCGGATTTAACTTTGTTGCAAAAATTGTGTCCTTATCTGCTGTGATGTTATTGTCTACAGGTATTCTGTTATCTCCGAATACAGCAGATGATGTTTCTCCCAAAACGCTGAATACCGCAGCATTTTGACTTAAATCACCTTGGGTAATGTATTTCCAAGGAGCTTCACTGGGTGAATTTTGTGATTTTAAAACAATCGGCATTGTGGCTGCCATGACCAAACTGATGATTACCAACGTAACCAAAGCTTCCGCTAATGTAAAACCTTGTTTGTATTCTTTTACCATTTTTTCTTCCTTATCGATAGTACGTGACCTTTATATATTTAAAACAACCTAAGTTGATTATTTTTGCTCTTTTCCTGAATTCTTCATTTATTTTAGTGCGTAAATTGAAAATTTCATTTGCCACTACCGAATTTTTGCATTTTATTATTAAAACCCCTTCTTCAGTCAACTTATCAGGATACGAATATTTCGCAACACTTTGACCTGCTATTTCAGACCACTGTTCAAATAAAAAAGCTTTTTTCTTTTCATATTCTTCATTTAATGTTAATCCTAATGACTTAATAATATCAGCTGCTGTAGAAAAATCTGTTTCTTGTTGGAGGTTCATATATTACTATTATAAAATTTTTTTATTCATTTTTAAAGTCCTTTTATTAAATTAAAAAAATTTTTGAAAAAATTTTTTATCTAAAATGTTTTATTTTGTTTACTATTATTCATTAATAGCCTTTTTTGTTTTTTGCGGTTTTGTTAATTTTATTAAAAATATTTAAATACTTTTTATAATCTTATGTCGGTGCTAAAGTCATTATTATTGAAAATTAGCATTGTGAAAATATGTAAAATAATAAGTACGACGTTAACAAATCTTAACATTTTTTCTGTTTTAAAATCTTTGTCAACGTGGTAAAATTTAAAAAAGGGGAAACGGTTATGAAAAAATTGTCATTAGCATTTGTATGGCATTTGCATCAGCCAAAATATCAGACTTTAACCGATGATGTTATGCTTATGCCTTGGACAAGATTAAATGCCGTAAAAACATATTCCGGGATGCTTGATTATCTTGATGATTTTCCTGATTTAAAGTTAAATTTTGATTTATCACCTGTATTGTTAGATGCATTGGAAGGTTATGCAAACGGTACAATAAGTGATATTCATTCTAATTTAACATTAACTCCGGTTGAAGATTTATCCCAAGACGATATGGAATTTATTCTGAATTATTTTTTTGATGTCAACTACAACAACAGTTTATCAAAGTATTCACGTTATTTGGACTTATACAAAAGGAGGTTTTCAAAAGACGAAATTGATACGGATGATTTTTCGATGTCCGGTTATTCGGATATTATGACATTGTTTAATCTTGTTTGGTTTACTGAAGAACAAATTCAAAAGTATCCGGAAGTTAAAGAAATTGCTGAAAAAGGTAAGCATTATACTAATAAACACAGGGAAACTTTAATTAATGTTCAAAAAGAAATTATAGGAAAAATTATTCCTAATTTTAAAAAATACATTTTTAACGGAAGGATTGATATACTTACATGTCCTTATTATCACCCTATTTTGCCGATATTGGCGGATATGGACAGTGCAAAAAATCCTTCTTTAAGAAATCCTTTACCCGGTAGTGATATAAAAATGCCTGATTGTGCAAAAGCACAAATAGTTAACGGTTTTAACCGAACGAAAGAAATTTTCGGATATACGCCGAAAGGGATATGGGCACCGGAACAATGTGTAAGTACTGAAGTTATAGAGATGATGGCTGATGCGGGTTTGAAATGGGTTTTGTCGGATGAATTAGTTTTATCTGAAACCATACAAAAAGATTTTGTAAGAGACTTTAAAGGATTTCATCAAGATCCTTTTGATTTATGCAGAATATACTCGGTGAAATTTGGTGAAGAAAAAGATATAAAGCTTGTATTTAGAGATGCTGTTCTTCCTGCTTTAATTTCTTTTGAATATCCTAATTTTGATGCAAAAACTGCTGCAAAAGATTTATATGAGAGAATAAAAGTAGTATACAACAAATTCATAAATGCCCCCCACGAAAGACATCTTCTTACCATAGCGATGGATGGAGAAAATGCTTGGCGAAATTACGGTGATGGTGGACGAGCTTTTCTTTATGAACTTTATAAATTAATTTCGGAAGACGAAACGTTAGAAACAGTCAGAATAAGTGATTACATAGAAAATATCGAACACGTAGAGAAGCTTGATAATATCAAGACCGGTTCCGGAGTCAACAGAGATTTCAGATTTTGGACAGCAGAACCTACAAAAAATATAGCATGGAGATATTTGTTTAATGTTTATGAAGATTTAAAGCATTTTGAACAAGATGAAAGTATAGACAAATCTTTAATTAAACAGGCTTATGAGCAGCTTTATACGGCTCAGGGCAGTGATTGGTTCTGGTGGTTTGGCGAACCTAATGATTCCGGTCAGGATCATTTGTTTGATTATCTTTTCAGAGAAAATTTAAAAAATGTTTATTTAACCTTGAAAAAGCCCGTACCTCAAAATCTTGAGGAACCGTTGTCAACATTTTCAGGCAAACCGTCAAGAATACCAAAAGGTTTGATTTCCCCGACATTAAGAGGAAAATCAGATTATGAAAAAGAATGGGCAAATGCGGGCAGTATTGATATACCGACATCTCCGTTAATGCAGGAAAATAAATTATTTAACAGGATATGTTTCGGATGTGATCAGGGAAATTTATATTTTTTGTTTGATGTGAATGATTATGTTTATTCATTGAATGCAAAAGGAGAGCAAATTTATCAACTTTATATTTACATTAAGACAAATAATACGGAAAATACGGCACCGGTGAGGTTAAACAAAAACGAAAATGTGTGTTCTCTTCTAAAGACATCTTATTCGCATGAAATAAAGGTTACTTTTATGCACAATAAAAGTTTTCCGTTATTTTTTTCAAAGGCAATGAAAAACAATTTATGGTTGATGAAGAAGAATAATAACATTGAATGTGTATATGATGAAGTCATAGAGATAAAGATACCGTTTGAAGATTTAGATGTAAATCCCGGAGAGAAAATAGATTTTTTCATAATAAACGGTACTTTTGGAAGGATAGAAGAAATATATCCGCAAGATTTATGGTTAACGATTAAGCGTCCGGAATACATTAAGAATGAATAGGAAAAATAGAAATGAGTGATACAAAAAAAGAAATAATATGTCCCGCTTGTAAAACAAAGATGGAAAAAGTAATAACAAAACACGGAATAATAGTTGATATTTGTACAAACGGCTGTGGAGGGATATGGTTTGACAACAGGGAATTAGGGAAATTTACGAACATTACGGAAAGTATTTCGGAAATAGAAGATAGTGTAAAAAACAAGACTTTTAATGTTACGGAAACTGAAAAAATAAGGAAGTGTCCGGTTTGTCAAAATAATATGGTTAAACATAAAGCTTGTGGCGGCAGTGATGTTGAGATTGATGATTGTTACAGTTGCGGGGGAAAATTTTTGGATTTTGGCGAGCTTGAGAGAATAAGAAGAGCCTGCTTGGATATGAAAAAGTAATAAAGCG
Organism: Candidatus Gastranaerophilales bacterium; assembly: GCA_947624605.1. Lineage (GTDB taxonomy): Bacteria > Cyanobacteriota > Vampirovibrionia > Gastranaerophilales > Gastranaerophilaceae > RUG841. Next base: position 11,141 of record CANQLA010000034.1, read on the forward strand.
GGAAATATTCATATTGAACGGTTGAACGGGATACCACTCGGGATAAGAGATTTAAGTTTAATTATTTTCGGTTAAAGAATTGAGTTTCGGTATTTGCATATCAAAAATTGTTTCAATATCGACCGAGTGTAAAATAGTATCAATTAACCCGGATGGAGAAATATTGGTTTTATATCCTACTATTCCGACGATAGGAATACCTGAATAAGCTTCGAGTAAAACTGGTAATTTTTTAATATTGAGATGAGGGGATTTTATATATTTGTTTAGGATAATACCTTTAACGTTAATACCCATATGTTTAGCAACGGAAATTGTAGCCAGGACATTTTCAAAGACCTCATTAGAAGGTTCGGCAATCATAAGAACAGGAGTTTTCATAGCGATTATAAAATCGGAAGCACGCATTTCCTGCGAGAAAGGAGTTAAAATACTTCCGCAGGATTCTACAAGAACAATTTCCGAATTTTTTCTCAATTTCAAGAAATCTTTAACGATAACCTCAGGTTGAATTTTAATTTTTTCAGCTTCGGAAGCGAGCATTGGCATAGCATCTGTTTGAAAGACGTAAGAAGTAATAGCATTCAAATTAGGATCTATTTTTTTGATAAAGGCGACATCTTGAGAAGCAATAAATCCGTTTTGATTTCTTGCAGCAGTTTGGACAGGTTTATAGTAGCCCACGGAATATCCGAGAGATTGCATGGTTGCGGCAAGGCCGGCGATTATAAAGGTTTTACCAGAACCTTGTTTGTCAGAAGTTACAAATAGATTCATAATTAAATAATACCATTGTATTTATTTTATTATACAAAAAATATTTAAAATTTAATACAAGCAAATTATGTATTTTTTAGAAAAAAAGTTAAAATATAGATATGAAATATTTTGTAATGATACTGATGTTAATATTTATAAATAGTGATGCAAATGCGGTAACTTTTGACAAATATTATCCGAATGCGGAGATACCACCCGAGGGAAAAATATTAAAAGCCGGAACAATTATAAGAGTTATGAATTTAAGGGATATAAATACGTTTTCAAATGATATAGGAGATGATTGTGAATTTATCAATGTAACGGATATGTTTATGGGAGATTATGCGGTATTGGAGAAGAATGCACATATATACGGTCAAATAGAAGATATAAGAGAGCCTGTTCAAGGGAATAATGCTGCAATAGAGATAAAAATTGAAAAAATAGTAACGGCGGACGGAGAGAGAGAATATTATACAGAAGGTCATATATATTCGGCAGGGGACAATTATATAGGAGGGGAAGAAACAAATCCTGTATATTATAAAACGACACCGCATTACATATCAGGATGGGGAGGAGGGATATTACAGCTTACGCCGCTTAATATATACGGAAACGGAGAACACAAACAAATAAAAGCAGGAGAAGAACTTTTTGTAATATTAGAAAAAGATTTGAAAATAAATCGATGATAATGTATAATTTCATTTGAGAAACATAACTAATACAAGAGGGCAATCAAATGAATGAAAAGAAATTAATAGCAATGATGGCAGTAATGACAATTATGGGTTTACCGGCGATATCAAAGAGTAATTATTCGGTTACGACACAAACTCTACCGCAGGCGGCATATCAAAATCAATATACGATGCAGCAATATACGCAGGTTCCGTATCAACAGGCAGAAACGAAGCCATCGAGTAAACCTTTGCAAGGATACGTAGTAGTTGTTCCTGCGGGAGTAAACATTCCAGTAACAACCACAACAGAATTAAGTTCATCAAATTTATCGTTAGGACAAGCAGTGTCGGTAATGTTGACGAATGGTTTTTATTATAACAATGTATGTGTAGCACCGGCAGGCAGTACGGTTAGCGGGAATGTTGTAACATTGAGAAAAGGTGGTCATGCAGGAAGAAACGGACAGTTACAAATAAGGTTTACACAGATAAATACACCATACGGAAACGTAATACCGATATCGGCAATGATAAAAACGACGGATGGAACAGGCATATTAAAAGCAGGAACGGCAGTAGATACAACAAAAGCGTATGCAAAAGATTTGGCGATAGGTTCAGGAGCTGGAGCTGTAGCAGGATTGACGATGGGAGCTTTAGCCGGAGGAAGTGTTGGTAAAGGTGCAGCATACGGTACTGCGGTAGGAGCAGGAGCAGGATTAGTAAAATCGTTATGGGACAAAGGCGAAGATGTTACAATTCCGGTAAATTCAGGTCTTGAGCTTACTATTGACCAACCGGTTACTATCCAAGCGAATAATTAAATATTAAGCAAGTTAAGCAATTTGTTAAGTTTAGCAGTTTCTGCTAAACTGTAATAAATTGGTTAATAAAAAAGGCAAGCAGACAGCAAACATGACTATTTTAGGTAAATACAAGAAAACAGAAGACGAGCAGGAATTAAACTACAAAATTCCTGCTGTTTTTAAAAGTAACTCAAAGGAGATGTCGTTAGGGAAATCTATTATGTTTTCGACATTTCTTCATCCGATAGCAGTTCTTTTAATATGGTTATTTATATTTATTAGCGGGCTTTTAGGTATTAGTTTTTTAGTATTTAACAAACCTGAGGCAAAACCGAAAGACATAGAATTTGTTCTTGTAGAAAAAGAACAGACACCGATAAATAAAAATACTAAATATCGTTCCGATAAGAATTCAAGAGCCGGAGGGAAACATGATCCGAGCAGGAAGGTATCATTACCAAAAGCAGGAGGCGGAGCATCGGTGACGAAACCGAAAGAGAAGCCAAAGTCACAAAAGCAGCCTAAGGTACAACAAAAGCCAAAGCAAATTGAGCCGTTGCAAAAACCGCAGTCGGAGGTTCGCAGACCATCAGAAAAAGCAGTGAAGTCAGAGCCTGCAAAAATGCAAGCTCCCACACCGGCACCAAGACCGAGTGCAACCCCTGTTGCACCGAAAATTACAGAAAAGCCGAAAAGCAATTTTACAATTCCGACCCCAAAACCGAGTAACATACTGCCAAATATTGGGTTACCGGCAGGAACAGGTCCGATAG
>CANQLA010000035.1 GCA_947624605.1 Candidatus Gastranaerophilales bacterium
CTTCAAATGGATATGAAAATAAAAGGTATTTCTAACGATACTTTAAGACGGGCTTTAGAACAAGCAAAAAGAGGAAGATTACATATTTTGGGTGAAATGAGAAAGGTCATTTCTGAACCCGCAAAAGATTTATCTCCTTTTGCTCCTCGTATCTTTACTTTGAATATATCTGTCGATGATATTGGTACTGTTATCGGACCGGGCGGTAAAAATATTAAAAGTATTATTGATGCTTCCGGAGCTGAAATTGATATTCAAGACAACGGTATTGTTACTATTACTTCTAATGATAAAGATGGTGCTGATATCGCTATTAAAATGATTAAACAAGCTACCTTTAAACCTGAAGAAGGCATGGTTGTTAAAGGTACTGTTGTCAGAATTATTCCGATAGGGGCTTTTGTTGAACTCGCTCCCGGAAAAGACGGCATGATTCACATTTCTCAAGTTTGTAAGGAACGTATTGATAAGATTGAAGGACACTTAAATATCGGTGATGAAGTAATTGTTAAAATTATCAAAATCGATGAAAAAGGAAGGGTAAACCTTACTTTAAAAGGTGTTTCCGATGAAGATAAAGCAAAAGTTCAATAATATACAATCATTTATATCCCGTATGCTAAAGCGTGCGGGATATTTTTATATTAGGATTATAGAATGCTAAAATCTGATCACTACATTTGTATTTTTGGCGGAGGTGCCGTAAGAGGTATTGCTTATATTGGCTCTATACAAGCTTTACGTGAATTACAAATTACCTGTGATTCTTTTGTCGGCTCTTCTGTTGGTGCAATTTTTGCTGTTCTCTTTGCTCTCGATTTAGATAATGATGATTTAAAAAAAATTTTTTATGATTTTAATGCTTTTATGTTTAAAGATATTAACTTTACTTTAGGTGCCGATTTCGCTTTATGTAAAGGTGATATCTTTGAAAATTGGATTAGAGATATAATTGAAAAAAATTTCTATGGTATTAAATATAAAAAAGGTGAAAATCCACAAGTTTGTTTTCGTGATTTTGACAAAGATATTTATATTTTATCCACTGATTTGAATTCTAATACACAATTTGTTTTTTCTAAAAAAAATACTCCTGATGTTGAAATTGCAAAAGCAGTAAGAATTTCAGCAAGTTTCCCGGGATTAATGAAACCTGTTGAATTTGACAATAAACTCCTTGTCGATGGAGATTTGGCTAAATGTCTTCCGTTATGGAAAGCCTGCTCTGATTTGACTAAATTTAACAGCAGAATTCTCGAATTTAGACTTGAAGGTTGCAAAGACTGTTTTAATTTGAAAAATTTTGTAGACTACTTTAATACTGTTTATAGTTCTATGTCAAACTTTTGTTCTGAACAAATTATTAATATGTATAAAGATAAAGATAATTTTGATTACATATTAATTAATACCGCTGATATACTTTTGCTTGATTTTCAAATGCATAATAAACAAAAAGATGAACTCATCCAAAACGGTTACATAACTACTTTAAACTATTTTACAAAATCTTTAGTACAAAAAAAACAAATTCTCTTACCTCTTTATATTCACTTGCTTTATATATTAAGAAATATAAAAAATTGCATAAAAAAAGGAAAAATTTCCTCTGCAAAACGAACTTTAACGGACTATATTTGTTCTTTAACAACAGAATATAATCTTATGGATGATAATTTTCTTGATGAATTTGATAAATTTAAAAAATCTTTTTTTAATGATATCAAAAATCATCCTTTACTTCCAATTACCGCTTTGCAAAACAAAACTGCACATATTAAAAATATTCAAGGTTTAATTGAATATTTGGAATTTATAACAGAGGATTTTAAACTATTTATAGATAAATATTCTAATTATAAACTTTTCTTGTAAGTTTTTTATTTGTTTTATTTTTTTGTTGCTGAAATTTTTTTAATTTTAAGCTATTATAAAGAAAAATAATAATTAAGTCAAAGTTGGAATGGAAAATATGTCAAACAAAATCAGATTAGATAATGATAAAACAAGCTTGGTTTTTCAAATAGTAAACTCACTGAATCAAATTTTAAAAGAAGACCAAAACCAAAAACAACCCTTATTTTTATCTATAAATGAACAGTTTTTACTAAAATTAGTTACAGGCATAGTTAATAAGCCTCAAAAATCTTATATAATAGGTATTACGGGAGAATCGGCATCAGGTAAAACAACCCTGGTTGATAATGCTTCAAAAGCACTTTTAAAAGACGGCAGAAATAACCTTTTTACGACAATACGTTGCGATGATTATTATGTAGATGCTTCGGATGAATTAAAACGGGCAGGCAGTTATGAAAATTTATTTATAAACGGTTATTCTTTTGATACTCCGGAAGCTATTAATCTTGCTCTTATGAAGGCACATTTGACGAGTCTAAAATGCGGATGCTCGATTAAATCTCCCGAATATAACTTTGTAACTTGCGAAAGCATTCCGGATAAAATTGAAAAAAATCCTTCCTTAATTATCTTAAACGAAGGTTTATTTGTACTGTCACCCGAAATAATTGACGTAGATGATATCAAAATCTACGTTTTTACACCATATAGCGTGATTAGAGAACGTTGGTATGCCAGAGCGGCTACAAGAGGGAAAACCGGTAATGCTGCTGATCTTCAGTTTGAAAATGTAAATTCCGCAGCACAAATTTATATAAGACCTACCATGCAGCATGCTGATATTGTTGTTAATGGTCTTACCACGGCAGTATATATCGAAGAAATTACAGAAAAAATTTTGTCTGCTGTTAATAATATTTTGAAAATAAAAAAAGGTATTGAATAATAATCAATACCCTTTTTATACTCTATTTATTTAAAAATTCATCCGCAGGAGATCCAATTTTATTACCTTTTGTGTATCCTTCCTGATCCATTAATTCTATTGCAAGTTCAATAAACTTATCTAAATATTCTTTAGAGCCAACTTCATATTGAGAAAGTTGATTTGCAATTCTTTCGTTTATCCATTGAGGAAGCGATTCCTGTATAATTTTTAATGTGTCATGTGCAAGCACACTTTCAGAATCAGTACTGTCTTGTTCACCTGCCATTTTATCAATATCAACTTCTCTGATATTATAATGATTTATACCCCAACGAGCCTGGGATAATTTGTTTAAATCAAACCTAACATTTTCTTGATTACCGTCATCTGTACCGGAAAAGACAAAATCATAAAAATCTATTGTATTTCTATTAATATCAAACACATCATAAGGTTTTCCACCGGACCAATCCATTCCAAGAGCTTCTGTGAAACGCTGCTCATCCATTACCTCGTATGTACCTTTTCTAAGGTCTATATTTGTAAACAAGTTTTGACCTTCATTTTGGAAAACCCTGTCATCTAAAGAATCTTCACTCCACAAGGATTTTTCCCAATTCAAAAGTGCACCACCCGGTGTATTATCAAAACCTTCTATTTCTACTTCTATATCTTGTAATACTTTATCCTCATTAACACCTGACATTACAAGATTACTGTAATAATCAATTTGAGTTCCGTAAAATTTTTCAAGATTATTACGGCGTCTGTTCTGTACAGCCCATTCACTTCCTAATGTTCCTGTTTGCCCTACACTTACCATTTTACACTTTCCTCATAATTGTTTTATTACATATATATTAACGGCATAATTCCTTTTAATCTTTATTTTTTATTTGCATTATTGTAACATTTGTTTACAATACTATTTTGTAATAAATTGATTTTTATATTTATTATTAAAATCTGCTGCTTTTTCAAGTTTATATGCAAAATTAAACATTGATTCCTCTTTTAATATAGGTGCTAAAAGCTGTATCCCTATCGGCATATTCGATTTATCAACACAAAATGGAATACTCATTGCCGGAATACCTGCTAAATTTGCAGTTATTGTTGCTATATCAGTCAAGTACATTGATAATGGATCTTCTGATTTTGAACCAATTTCAAACGCCGTATCCGGACATGTCGGACATATTAATATATCCGCCTGTTTAAATGCATTATCAAAATCATTTTTTATCAAACGTCTCAACTGTTGAGCTTTTTTATAGTATGCATCGTAGTATCCTGAGCTTAATGCATATGTTCCAAGCATTATTCTTCTTTTTACTTCTTCTCCAAAACCTTCCGCACGAGTTTTATTATACATTTCTATTAAAGACTTGCAATTTTCTGCCCTATATCCATATTTTACTCCGTCAAATCTTGCAAGATTTGAACTTGCTTCTGCAGTCGCTATTATATAATATACTCCTATTGAGTATTTTATTAACGGTAATGAAATCATTACAATTTCTGCACCTAAATTTTTATATGCTTCGATTGTGTTTTCTATTGCCTGCTTTACATCAGATGCAAGACCTGTTTCATATAATTCTTTAATTACTCCGACTTTCTTTCCTTTTATGTCTTTATCAAGGTTTGATGTAATATTAGGCTCAGGTATATTTAATGATGTTGAATCATGTTCGTCATATCCTGCTATAACTTCTGCAAGCATTGCACAATCTTCTACCGTTCTTGCAAATGGTCCTATTTGATCTAATGAAGAACCAAAAGCTATTAGTCCGTATCTTGATACCCTTCCGTATGTGGGTTTCATTCCTACTATTCCGCAAAATGAAGCAGGAAGCCTTATACTTCCTCCTGTGTCTGAACCTATCGCTAATGTTGCATGATATGCAGATACTGCTGCAGCTGAACCGCCTGAGCTTCCTCCGGGTACTTTCTTTAAATCCCATGGGTTCTTTACTTTACAAAATGCTGAATTTTCATTGCTTGAACCCATCGCAAATTCATCAAGATTCGTTTTCCCCACTATCGGTATCAAATTATCTTTCAACTTATTTGATACCGTTGCATCATACGGTGAGATAAAATTTTCTAATATTTTACTTGATGCTGTCGTTTTGTATCCTTTAAGATTTATGTTGTCTTTTAATGCAAGCGGTATTCCCGCAAGTTTTGGGATTTGTTCTCCTTTTTCTATTTTTTTATCTACTTCTTTTGCTGTATCATACGCCAGCTCTTTTGTTAATGAATTAAAATCCCCAATTATTTCATTTTCCGTTTCTATGTGTTTGTATACTGCATCTAAAATTTCTGTCGCTTTTATTTCTTTATTCAACAATGCTTTGCGTTGTTCTGCCGCACTTTGCTTTATTAATTCTTCGGTATTCAATTTCTTGTCCTCAATTATTTTTATTTACGAGGATATTATATTTCAAAAATCAAAGATTTAAAAGCTATATATTGCATTATCTTTAAGCATGCTTTCAATTTCAAATAATCTGTTGTATTTTACTGTTCTCTCACTTCTGCACAACGAACCTGTCTTTATAAAACCTGTATTTAAACCAACTGCTAAATCAGATATAAATGTGTCTTCCGTTTCTCCGGAACGATGTGATATTATTGTTTTATATCTTGCTTCTTTTGCAATTTGCACAGCTTTAATTGTTTCTGTTAATGTTCCTATTTGGTTCGGTTTTATAAGTACGGAGTTCGCTGTCTTTTCTTTTATGCATTCCCTTATCCGTAAAGGATTTGTTGCCATTAAATCATCTCCTACCAGCATGATTTCTTTACTTAGATTATCCGTAAGATTCTTCCAACCTGAAAAGTCATCTTGTGCCATTCCGTCTTCTATTGAAATTATCGGATATTTACAAGTAATGTCTTTTATATAATCGCTCATTTCTTCCGATGTCATATATCTGCTTTCACTTGTCAGTTCATACATTCCTTCATCATAAAATTCCGATGAAGCTGCATCTATCGCTATTTTAATCTGTTCAAAATTATAACCTGCCTTTTCAATAGCTGTCATTAGTATTCTTATCGCTTCTTCATTTGTTTCAAGTTCCGGTGCAAAGCCTCCTTCATCTCCTACAGAAATTGAATATCCTATCTCCTCCAATACATCTTTTAACGAAAAAAATACATTATTGGCTGCTATCATTGCCTCTGTATAACTTTCAAATCCGTACGGAACTATCATAAATTCTTGAAAGTCTATATCATTATTTGCATGAACCCCGCCATTAAGTATATTGATAAATGGAATCGGCATGTGTACTGCATTTATTCCTCCAATATATCGAAAAAGCGGTACGTTTAATGTTTTTGACGCACATCTCGCTGCTGCTAGCGACACACTCAATATCGCATTCGCTCCTAAATTTGATTTGTCATATGTCCCGTCCGCTTCAATCATTATTTTGTCTATATTATATATATCTATTACGTCTGCTCCGACAAGAAGCTTATTTATACAGTCATTCACATTTTGTACTGCTTTTAGAACACTTTTCCCTCTATAATAATTTTTATTATTATCCCTTAGCTCTTTTGCTTCATATTTGCCTACTGATGCTCCTGATGGTACACTTGCTTTTGCTTTTATATTTTTTTCTGTATATATTGTTGTTTCTATTGTTGGATTCCCCCTGGAATCAAGTATTTGTCTTGCACTTATCTGCTTAATTATGTTTTTCATCATTTTCTCCAATATCTCCATGAATAATTAAAATATTGTTAAAAAGTAGAAAAATCACATTAGACTATTTAATAATGTAATAGTACAATATTATTTATATTGTTTATATTATAATATTATTAAATCTTAAGGAGGTTAATATGAGTAATCCTATTTTAAATTCATCTTTTAATGACAGATCTGAAACCTATCAGCTTCAAGGTGTTCCCATGACTATTCAGGGTGTTATGAACAAACTCGGTATTATGTCTGTTTTAATGCTCATAGCAGGTAGTGCAACCTGGTATCAGGCTGCTATCGGCAATTATGATAAACTATATATTATTACTACTGCAGGTCTTATCATCGGCTTTATTTTAGCTTTGGTTTCTATGTTCGCTAAAAATCTCGCTAAATTTACCGCTCCTTTATATGCTTTTGCAGAAGGTGCCGCTCTTGCCGGTATTTCTTGCTTTTTTGAAGCTCAATTCCCCGGCATCGTTATTAAGGCTGTGTCTTTAACATTTATTACTTTGTTGTCCATGTATTTATTGTATGCAACTAAAGTTATTAAAGTTAATGATGTTTTTAGAAGCACTTTAATTACCATGACTTTTTCAATTATGATTTTTTATATCATTTCTTGGATTTTGTCTTTATTCAACATTCCTATCCCTTTATTGACAAATTCTTCACCTTTGTCAATCGGATTTTCTGTTTTTGTATGTGCTGTTGCCGCTTTTAATTTAATTCTTGATTTCGATTTCATTAATCAAGCATCTTCAAGATTCTTTCCAAAAGAATATGAATGGATTGGTGCATTGGGTCTGGTTGTTACTTTGGTTTGGCTCTATTTTGAAATTTTAAATCTTCTTGCTAAATTAAATCGTAAATAACTAATTAAGTTTATTTCTTTTCTTGTAATAAACTAATCGCAGCTAAATGGGCGGTTGACCAACAGTTTTGCAGGTTAAAACCGCCCGTAAATCCGTCTACATTTATCATTTCTCCCGCAAAAAACAGCCCGGATATAATCTTCGATTCCATTGTAGTCGGATTTATTTCATCTGTGTCTACTCCTCCTGCCGTAACTATTCCTGTTCCTATTACTTTTCCCGTTACGTGGAGTTTAAATTCCGTAAGATTTTCCAGTATTATTTCTTTTTCTTTATTCGTCATTTGCGAAATTTGCTTTGTTCCGTCTATCTCTTCTTTCTTTAATATCTTTTCAAATAAATTCTTGGGGCAAAAAGCTCCGAATGAATTTTTAATTGTTGTTTTGGGACTGTTTATGCGAAAATCTTTTATAAAATTATCTATGTATGTATAATTCTGTCCTGCAAGATTTATTTGTAATTCTAAAGGATTTTCACTTGTATATTTTTCATATACACAACACGATGATATTTTGAATATTAACGGTCCTGATATTGAGTTTTTTGTAAAAAGTATATTTCCCGCTAAATTTAACAATTTTTTATTGTCATAATATACTTTTACCCATACATCTTTTAATGTGAGTCCTGAAAGTTCATAATATTCTTTTTCAGCAATTTCTAAAGGTGCAAGCGTTAATGCAGGTGTGATTATTTTGTGCTTTAATGCTCTTGCTAATTTGAAATTTTTTCCTCCGGTTGCTAATATGAGTTTTTTGAATCTATAATCTTTTTCGTATGTCGAAATAATAAAGTTTTCACCATCGTGAAATATATGGGATACCCTTTGTTGTATAAATTTTACACCTAATTTATTTCCTCTTGCAAGAAGCTTTTCCGCTGTTTTTTTTGCACTGTCTGAAATTGGAAAAATTCTGTTATCTGACTGGACATAGGACTTTATTCCTATCTTTTCAAAATAATCTACCGTATCATTCATACTGAACCTTGTCAGGGCTGACAATATAAATTTTGAACCTCTCGGATAATAACTTGCAAATGTTTTTATATCTGTTTCAAAATACGAAAAGTTACATCTCCCTCCTCCTGTCGGAAGCAACGTTGTTAACGGTTCTTGCCAATCAAAAACCGTTACTTCCGTATTTTCATTTGTTTCCTTTACTGATAATGCGGCAAAAACACCTGCCGGACCTGCTCCTATTATCCCGATTTCTAATTCAGACTTCATCTATTCTTGTTCCAAACAGAACTATTTCTTCCGGATTTTCAATCGCTTCATGAAGTTCTAAAAGTGACTTTTTATATTTTGGATGAATATAATCCGGTACAAGCTCTAATAACGGAACTAACGCAAATGCTCGTTCGTGCAGATGTTTATGCGGAATAACAAGTTCTTCATCCTCAAAAATAATATCATCATACAAAAGTATATCAATGTCTATTGTTCTTGATGACCAGTGAATTTCCTTTGTACGATCCCGGCCTAAATGTTTTTCCGTATCTAAACATAACTTTAGAAGCTCTTTTGGTTCCAGTTTTGTCTTAACCTCTATTACCGCATTTAAAAACCATGCTTGACCGGGTTTTCCCCACGGTTCCGTTTCATATAATGCAGAACTCCTTACTATTGTTACTTTACCGGATTCAACAAGCATTTTTGTAGCTTGCTGAACATATCCTACCCTATCACCGATATTTGAACCCAAACATAAATACGCAAGTACCATTTTATACTCCTTATTATTTTTATTGTATTATACACGCTGATTAAACACAAGTAATTTTTAAAATTATTAAGATTTTGTGGTAAAATGTTTTTATAAGGATTTCGTATGGCAAATATCACTGTTTATTCTTTTGATTATTATAATGATAATTACTATAAAATTTTTGCCGGCGTTTATAATGATTTTAAATTAAATGCTGCAAAAGACTACAAATTTGAACTTGAGCCTTTAGATTATGATAATTTTATAAAATCTATTAAAGATGGCTTGGTTAAATGTATCATTCTGCTCGAACAAGATGTTCCTACAGGGTTTTTGGTTTATACAACCGTCATTTCCGAATCTGTTGAATTAAATATTATTCACATTGTAGGTGATGAAAATTCTTTACAAAAAAGAACTCTGCTATTACAAAAATTTCTTGAAGATAACTCTTCATTAATTTCACAAAAAGTTGTCACTTATGCTCTTTTAGGGAAACAGGAAGAAATTCTTTCACAACTGCATAAATTTAATTTTAAAACTATTAATCAATCTGTTATGAAGTTTGATTTCTCTGATGAAAAAACCATTAAAAATTTTAGAGAAATAGCCTTACCTCGACTTAACAACGGCTATAAAACAGTTTCTTGGAATGATAAATATTTTGATGATGTTTGCTCAATTATTAATAATTCTTTTAAAAATATGTCTGATTCTAAATTCGATCCCAGATTTCTTTCTCTAAAAGGTTCTCAAGATATTGTTTTAAAAATAATTAATGGAATATATGGCACATTCTTACACAATCAAACTAAAATCTTGCTTTATCGAAATAAACCTGTTGGCTTGTGCTTTGCTAATTTAACTAATAACGAGATTGCAAACATTCCGCTTGTTGCAGTTAATGAAAAGCTCAGAGGTAAATCATACGGTATATATTTATTAAAATCAGTTGTTATGGACATTTATATATCTGTTATTAACGGCAACCTAAAGCTTTCAGAACTAAACGCCTCTTGTGATACAGATAATATCCCTGCTTATAAAATGTATAAAAAAGTCGGTTTCGTTGAAAATTATTCCTACAAACAGTCCTACAGACCATATTTATAATTTTTACTTATTTTATATCTTGGCAAAATTTTATTTAATATACTAAAATCTTTAATATTTACTTTCTGTTTAAAATATATTTTAGATATCTATGATTTAAAATAATATAAAAAAAAAGACCCTTTCGGGTCAAAGAGATTTTTAGAGAGAGATAGAGAGAATTGGACTTTCGTCCGTAAATATTTTTTATTAAGTTATACCTTATAAACAATTTTGACTTGTGTTGAGGTTTGTCTTTGCTATATCATTTTTCATTTATACTTACTTGCTTTGTAAACTACTTTTATTTGTAACTCTTTTGGATATTTCTGTGTTAGATTAATTATTGCTTAAAACCAGTCTGAATGTTGCTAATTTTTTTATCGATAACATTCTGTGTTCAATTTTTTGATTATTTGAAATGTTCATTATACGAACTATTCTTTCAATTTCTTCTCTGTTTTTTCTTGATGATAAATCATATACATTTTTTTCAGGATCTGCAATTACACCCATAACTGTCATCAATTGTGTTTCGTTCATTTGTTTTCTCCTCTAATCTCTATTTTATAATCTCTACTCTTATATTAAGTATATATTTTTTATATAATTGCCTTTTTTGATTGATTTGTGTTAACATTTGTTTACAAAACAGAAATAATTGAAATTAAATAAGAGGCAGAAAGCAGGTATATAGTGATAATTGATGCAATTAACAAATTAAGTTATTATTCAAAAATTAATAAAAATTTTGAAGCAGCAGACAAATTTTTAAAAGAAAACGATATAAGCGGTTTAGAGGTCGGAAGATATGAAATTGACGGTAAAAATATATTTTTGAACATAGATGAATATTATACCAAAGATATCAATGAAAGCTTTCCGGAAGCTCATAGAAATTATATTGACATACAGATTGTAATAAATGGCAGAGAAAAAATCGGATATACCAATATAGACAACGGTATTGTAAAAATAAAATATAATCCGGACAAAGATATTGAATTTTTTAGTGGTGAATGTAATTATATAACTGCACAAACAGGTTATTGCTTTATATTTTTTCCTGACGATATACATCACCCTTGTATAACTGATTTAAGACGGGAAAAAGTAAAAAAAGCAGTTTTTAAAATTAAAATATAAAAAAATAAGCTCCAAGCTTTTTGGAGCTTATTTTTCGGATAATTATCATTAATAATTTTGTTCTTTTACAAAGAAAAAAGCTTGCGGATGTTTGCAAACCGGGCAAACTTCGAGAGATTTTTTCCCTTTGTGAATATAGCCGCAGTTAGCACATTCCCATACAACTTCATCATCTTTTTCAAAAACTTTAGCATTTACAATATTATTGTAAAGCTTTCTATATCTTTCTTCGTGAGCTTTTTCAATTTCAGCAACTTTTTCAAATAAGAACGCAATTGTTTGAAAACCTTCTTCTCTGGCTTCTTTGGCAAATTTTGCATACATATCTGTCCATTCGTAGTGTTCACCTTCTGCAGCATCTTTTAAATTATCTGAAGTATCGCCGATAACTTCATTGTGTAAAAGTTTAAACCATATTTTAGCATGTTCTTTTTCATTATTGGCAGTTTCTTCAAATATTTTTGCAATTTGAACAAATCCGTCTTTTTTTGCTTTGCTTGCATAATACGTATATTTGTTTCTTGCTTGTGATTCGCCGGCAAAGGCTTCTTGTAAATTTTTTTCTGTTTTTGAACCTTTAAGTTCCATCTTAATTCTCCTTATTTTTACAATTTGGGCAAATACCCGTTAATATAATATCGCATTTCATTACTTCAAAACCTAAAGATCCGACATTTTTTTCTAAATCTGCAGTTATATTTTCAGGCAAATCATACACTTTTTTACATTCGGAACATAAAAAATGGTAATGAGGAGCAAGTGTAGTATCAAATCTTTCGGTTTTTTCAGTTGTTTTAAATTTTTTTACTATACCTGTTTCAGACAGAAATTTTAAGTTTCTGTAAATTGTTGCAAGACTAACTTTCTCTCCTTTTTCGCAAAGAATAGAGTATATCTTTTCTGCTGTAGGATGAATTTTATTTTCTAACAAGATATTTATTATTTTTTCTCTTTGTTTTGAATATTTCATAATTATAAATAATACAAAAATAAGAATTATTATTATTATTATTTGTATATTTATAACACATTTGTCAATTAAGGTATAATTATCCGTTACAAATATTATCAAAAAGAAATCAAAAACCTAAATCATGCAGCATATCTATAAAGTAGTCGGAACGAATTTTTTGACCTTGTGAATTTGCGTGATAGCCATAATCGTAAACCAAACTTTCATCAAAAACCGAACCGGAGTCTATATTACCTATAAATTTAATACCATTTTTAGAATAAAAATCTTTAATTTTATTAAAGGCAGAAATTTCCTCCTTGGAAAAATCTTTTTTATGGTAATTAAATGGGGAAGTTGCATATAGTTTTATATTATTTGATTTACAAAATTTGATAAAATCATATAAGGGAAAATCATTATATGATTTAGGAATATTCTGAGAAATTTGAATAAATTTTTTGTCTGGTTTAATATTTGGAACATTTCCTTTATTAGCAATAAAATCACCAAAATCATTTGTTTGAGAATACAATTTTTTATCAAGCGGAGCGGCATCAATTTTATGATAAGTAATAATTAATTTTACGAGATAAAAAGAAAGTCCGAGTTTTTGGAATATTGAAGCCTTTTCAAAGTAATTACGACCGTATGTTACAATGTATTCTGCAAGTTGAGACGGAATAGCAGAACTTCTTTTTTTGTAAAGAGAATACTCAAGAGGCATAATTACGGTATCTCCGTTTTTTAAAATATTTTTTGCTTCATCAAAAATATAATCTTCCAAACCTGCATGGATACCGTAATTTACGACGGGAAGTCCTGTTTTTTTGTGAATATATTCTGTATTTACACCATATAAAGTATTTGAGCCGGAAAAAATAAGAATTTTATTATGATAAAGTTTATCAAACTCTTTAGCCTTATTGTTTTTTTGAGTTATCAAAAAATTAACATAGCATGCCGTTTGAGAATAAACATGCCTGCCAATCATATAATCTACCCATTTTATAAGTGCAGCAGGTATAATTAGCATTGAAATCAAAAGAATTATTATAGTTTTAATAAAAAATTTTTTGTAAATGTGCATGGTAATTTCCTAAAATTGAAAGTAAATAAAAGATGAAGAATAATCAGGTTTAAGAATTTGATAAAAAGAGAAAAGCAAAAGAAAAACAATATAAAAAGAATAAATTAATTTAGGTTGAAAGTTTTTCAACTTATCTCTGAAAAAGTTATTAAAAATAAAAAATATCATCAGAGGAATAATAATAAGAGGATATATTTCCCAGGAGTTGCCGGATTCTCTGAATCTAATATCAAACCCGTAAATTTTAGGCAGATCAAAATTAAAGACATTAAAAAATTTAAACAGAAGTTTATTGGCGGCAGATACACTTGTGGAAGAAAAATAAATCCAAGAAATTGAAACAAATAAAAAAGTAACACACCTTGATAAAAAGACAGGGAAAACAATATTAAAAGATTTAAATAATCTGTTAATGACGGAAGCTGCACCGTGCAAAAATCCCCAAACAATATAAGTCCAATTTGCACCATGCCAAATACCGCAAATTAAGAATACGGACAAAATATTCAAATAAGTTCTGATAGAACCTTTTCTGCTGCCGCCAAGCGGAATATACACATAATCTTTTAAACAACGGGAAAGGGTCATATGCCATCTTCTCCAAAAATCTTGAATATCGACAGCGATATATGGGTTATTGAAATTTTGGGGGAGATAAATGTTAAACATAAGACCAATACCGATAGCCATATC
>CANQLA010000036.1 GCA_947624605.1 Candidatus Gastranaerophilales bacterium
TTCAAATCCCGTTACCGCCGCCATTTGTATTATTCCCCAATGTTAATCTGACGACATAATTTTAAGACCGGTATTAACTACATCAGAATTCAATTTCCCTGAACAGGCATCTTCTTTTAATATTGTAGCTGTTTTTTCATCGGAAAAACCTTTTTTATAAACACGATTTTCCTTTAATGCTGATGTTTCATCACATAATGAAAGTATCTCCGTTATTTTATCTCCCGTTTGTTCATTATGATGATGATACCTTATTGCAGTTAAAGAGTTTTCACTAATACCTGAATCTTGTAACAGTATATAACTTATTTCGCTGTGTAAATCCATGATTTTCCTTTCTTCAGGCGTAAATTTCCCGGGTTTATTAAAAACTTCATCAGGAATCAATGCTTTGCCTATGTCATGAAGTAATGCAGATTCCAATAAAACATCACGTTCATCTTCATTTAAGTTAAAATGTCCCTCTCTTGTAAGATTATTTGCATAATTATAAGTCGTAAGAAAATGATTTTTGGAATCTTCAAGATGTGACATATCAATTTTGGGTTCGTATCCATATTGTCCTAATAGTTTTGATATTTCCTCTTTATGAATATCTAAAGATTTTTGTATGTATTCTCGGTTTAAAAATTTATTCATGTATTGTTCAGGCGTATTTCTTACTTGAAATTTTCTTACAGCATCAGACATAAAAGATTTAAACATGTTTAACGGATTATCATCTGTTTTTTTTACTGAGGAAGATAACTCAAGTTTGTCTTGAATAGGTTGTTTTAACAAATATGCATATCCTTTTGTATCGGATAATTTTATATTTACATTATTTTGCGTATTTTGAATACCGTTAATTTTAGTCATAATAATCCCTTCACAGATTAAAGTTATAAAATATATCGGTCAATATTAAACAAACTTAAAAAAAAAAATAAACTTTTTACAAAAAGTTACTTATCATTTTGAATGAACGGCTTGTTTTGTTTCATAGAGCATTTTACGACGTTTGCCGACATTTTCATCTTTCAAATATTCTTCAAATTTCATTTTGAAATTCAAATATCCCTGAGGTGAAATCTCAATTATTCTGTCCGCAACAGTATTTATAAATTGGTAGTCTTGTGAAGTAAATAAAACAGTTCCCTGAAAATCCGTTAAGGCGTCATTTAATGCGGTAATAGATTCTAAATCCAAGTGATTGGTAGGTTCATCCATTATTAAAACGTTAGAATTCGCAATCATCATTTTTGCGAACATACATCTTACTTTTTCTCCTCCTGACAGCACTCTTACTGATTTTTCTGCTTCTTCTCCGGAAAAAAGCATTCTGCCAAGATAACCCCTTAAAAAGTTTATATGTTGATCAGAACTGTATTGTGCAAGCCACTCTATAAGATTTTTATCTGTTTCAAAAAAAGAGGTATTATCCTTTGGAAAATAGCTGTGAGTTGCCGTGACTCCCCATTTTATTTCTCCAGAATCAGCTATTTCAATACCTTCCAACAAATTAAACAGTGTGGTTAAAATTAACGGCTCTTTTGATATAAAAGCAATTTTTTCTCCTTGAGAAACATCAAAAGACAAAGTTTTAATAATCACGTTGCCATCATAAGTTTTTTTTAAATTTTTTACGGATAAAACATCTTTACCCGGTATTTTTGAATAATTAAACCTAATTCTCGGGTACTGTCTGCTTGATGGAATAATCTCTTCAAAAGAAAGTTTACTTAGCATGTTTTTTCTTGAGGTTGCTTGTTTTGCCTTTGAAGCATTTGCAGAAAATCTGGCAATAAAATTTTTTAATTCTTCCATCTTTTCTTCTGTTTTTTTATTTTCTTCTTCTTTTTGTTTTTTAATCAGTTGTGATGCTTGCTGCCAAAAAGAATAATTACCGGCATAAATTCTAATGTTTTTGTAATCTATATCCGCAATATGAGTGCAAACTACATCTAAAAATTTTCTGTCGTGTGAAACAACAATAACAGTATTTTGAAAATTAATTAAGAAATCTTCAAGCCAATTAATTGTTTTTAAATCGAGATGGTTTGTAGGTTCATCAAGGAGTAATATGTCAGGATTAGCAAACAAAGCTTGTGCCAGAAGAATTCTGACCTTTTCACTTCCTGACAAAGAATACATTTTTTCATAATGAACGGAACTGTCAATACCAAGTTCATTTAGCAAAGACGCAGCGGAAGATTCTGCCTGCCAGCCGTCCAGTTCAGCAAATGCCGCTTCAAGTTCGGCAACTTTAAGTCCGTCTTCATCACTAAAATCAGACTTCATATAAAGTGCATCTTTTTCTTTCATAATATTGTATAGCTGTCTGTAACCCATTATTACGGTATCTATAACGGTGTATTCATCAAATTCAAAATGATTTTGTTTTAAAACGGCAATTCTGGAATTCTTCTTTATATGTACTTCTCCAGATGTCGGTTCAAGATTGCCGGATAAAATTTTTAATAATGTACTTTTTCCCGAACCGTTAGCTCCAATAACACCATAACAATTACCTGCGGAAAATTTAATGTTTACATGTTCAAATAACGGTTCACTTCCAAATCTGACACTTAAATCCTCTGTGGTTATCATAATACACCTTGTTTAACTTATCTCTCATCTTTAAATTATTATAAAAAAAAAATCGAGTCAAATATACTTATTCTTCTGTTAACGGGATATCCGGGGCAAAATCAAGAGCTTCATCAGTTTGAATTTGATTTTCGTTTCCAACTCCATCGTTAACGGACGGATTTTCTTCCTGCATCTGAATATCTGTATTATCCGAATTTTTTGAAATATCTTCGAGTGACTTTTCCTGAATTATTTTTTCATTTTCCGGAATATGCGGAGCATTAGCATAAATATTTTCTTCTTCATCGCCCGGAGCATTAATTTCGTAATTTTCGTTATAATCCTCTGCTGCACGTGTATATTCTTCTGTTTGAGAAGTATTAATTTGAGTTTCGGCATCTATATTTTTTAGTATAGGTTGTATCATTTCAAAAACAGCTATTACAATAACAAAAACAGCTGCTATGATAAATATCGGGTTAATTGTCCTTTGCTTTTTATCAATAAGCTTTCCAAACGGTTCAGACTTGCGTTCAAAGCTTTTATCGGTGCATTCTTGAGGAAGAATATTTTTTTTGTCTTTTTGGGGGATGACAGAATTGTCAATATCCGAGTTTTCGATATTATCATTATTTGTATTTTGTAACGATTTATTTTCACTGTGTATATCATCGGGTTGTTTATTATAATTAAATTCTTCATTTAAATTACAACCGCAATATCTGCAAAAATTTTGACCATTTATATATTCTTTACCGCAGTTGGGACAATACACTTTACATCTCCTTTTGAGGTTATAATAACATATCAAAAGAGAATTTAAAGTATAATTTTTAAAACAATATTTATTAATAGTAATAATAATTAATCTCCCAGTCTTATTACGATAAATTTAGAATCTTTTTGAGCAAGTACGGTATGTTTTTCATTTTTTTTAAAAAATAATATTTCTCCAGGAGATATGGTATGATTAGTATTTTTTATGTTAAAAAATATTTCTCCCGACAAAACAAAAATGAAAGCATCAACCGGAGAAGTATGAGTTTTGAGAACTTGGTTTTGTTTTAAAGCAAACAAAATTGCCATATTATTTTCCGAACTTGCTAAAATTTTTTTATTAACGGTCTGTTCATTATAATCAATTAAGTTTTCCATTTTTTCTACCGAATAAGTCATGTAAATCTCCTTCAAGAAATATCTTATATTTTGAATTTAAAATTGAATAGCGACATATGGATTAGTCTTGAAGGTTATTTAAAATATTTATTAAAAGGCAAAAGTTTAATTGATAAAATTGTATATCGCCTGATAGAGTTATAGACAAGTGGTGCTTTCAAGAGTATAATATTTATACATTCTAATGAGAATGTGTTTATGATAAATGCTTATCAGGTTTATCGGGAATCTGGTAAGCTTTCGTTATGAGTAAAAAATTTGAATAAAATAAAAATTTTTGTAAATTATTACGTGTTTGTTGTACAATTAATATATGATAATACCAAGGATAAAACAATATAACAGGTTAAATTCAACAAACTCGTATGGAATAGAACATTTTGAAGAATTAGATACGGGCGATATAATAATATCCGAAATCCAAACCCGGGGGAGAGGAAGATTTAACAGGATATGGGAAGGTTCTTCATCTAAGAATATATACATGTCAATAATAATAAAACCCGAAGGTAGAGAAGAAATACCGTACACCAACCTCACGCAATATTTGTCAGTAATAATAAACAGGATATTAATAAGAGATTACGAGATAAAAACAAATATAAAATGGCCAAATGACATATTATATGAAGGGAAAAAGATAGCCGGAATATTAGCCGAGGGGAAGATGAGCCAAAATAAGATAGAAGGAGTTGTATTGGGAGTAGGTATAAATGTAAATTACGATGTAACGGAAACAGGGATAATTAATGCGACATCAATAGGGGCAATACTTGGACGAGAAATAGATAAACAAGAAATAATACAAAAGGTAACCGAAGAATTTTTCAAGGGATATGAAGAATTTAAAAGAAGAGGATTTAAGGAGATATCGGAAGAATACAAGCAAATGTGCAGATTTACGGATAAAAAAATAAAAATAACATCATCATGTGAAGACGGAGAATATGAATTAATATCGATAAATGAAGATGGAACGATATCAGTGAGAGACAAAAGCAACCGGATAATAAAAGTAATTAATGGAGATATACAATGTTAGAAGAAGGAATAATTTTAGTATTTGTTGGAATGGGCACAGTATTTACATTTCTTGCAATTTTATGGGGAGCAGTAACAATAATGGGGAAAGTAGTAGCATATATAAATAAGATATTTCCGGAAGAGTTAAAGATAACCACAGCTCCGATGAAAGCAGCAAGTTCCGAGATAGAAATAGCGATAGCAATAGCAGCTGCAAAGAAAAGACAGTAATTATAAAAATATAAGAGGAATAAGAAAATGGCAAAAAAAGAAATAAAAGTAATGGACACGTCATTTAGAGACGGTTTTCAATCCATATACGGAGCGAAAGTACTGGTAGATGATTTTATACCGGCGCTACAGTCAGCAGTAAATGCAGGAATAAAGCATTTTGAAACAGCAGGCGGAGCGAGATTTCAAGCACCGATATTTTTCTGTAACGAAAATGCATTTGAAACAATGGATAAAATCAGAGCAGCAGCAGGACCGGAAGTTACACTTCAATCCTTATCGAGAGGAGTAAATGTAGTAGGATTGAATTCTCAACCGAGAGATGTAATAGATTTGCATGCGAAGATGTTTGCAAAGCACGGAGTAAATGTAATAAGGAACTTTGACGCATTAAATGACGTAAACAACCTTATAGACTCAGCGAATAGTATAAAGAAATACGGATTAAAGCATGAAGTAACGATAACAATGATGGAGCTGCCATACGGATGTGAAGGAGCGCATGATGCAGCATTTTATGAAAGGGTGTTAAGAAACATATTAGAATCGGGATTACCGTTTGATTCATTAGCATTCAAAGATGCATCAGGGACATCAAATCCGAGAAAAGTATATGAAACGGTAAAGAAGGCAAGAGAAATATTAGGACAAGAGGCACACATAAGATTTCATTCTCACGAAACAGCCGGAACTGGATTAGCGGCATATTTAGCGGCATTAGACGGAGGAGCAGACGGAATAGATTTAGCAATGAAGCCGGTATCAGGAGGAACTGGACAGCCGGATATAATATCGATGTGGCATGCACTAAAAGGAACTGAATACGATTTAGGAATAGACATCAAGAAAGTAATGGAAACGGAAGAGATATTCAAAGAATGTATGAAAGACTATCCGATTTCACCGATATCACTGGCTGTAAATCCGATATTAATACAAGCACCGCTGCCGGGAGGAGCGACAGCGACGACAGTAAACCAATTAAAAGAAATGGGAATGCTTGATAAATTTCCGAAATTAATAGCAAACATGAAAGAAGTAGTTGAAAGAGGCGGTTTTGCGACATCAGTAACACCGGTATCACAATTTTATGCACAGCAATCATTTTTAAATGCGATATCTGAACATCCATGGGAGAATGCAAATCCGGGATATGCAAAAATGCTGTTGGGATATTTTGGAAAGACGCCATGCGAACCTGATGCAGAACTTGTGAAGTGGGCGGAAGAAAAAATGAACATGAAGCCGACGACGGAAAAAGTAATAGATATAAACGACAGAGATCCGGAAAAAGGATTAAAAGCAGCGGAAGAAAGATTAAAAGCAGCAGGATTGCCTGTAACGGATGAAAATTTATTTATAGCTGCAGCGTGCAAAGACGGAAATGTAGATAAAGGAATAGATTTTCTTCTTGGCAAAGGAGTTATATCGGTAGATAAATCAGCAGGAAAGGCAAAAGAAAGCTCATTATCGACAAGTTCTGACAGTTGCACGGTAACTGTAAACGGCAAAAAATACGGAATCAAATTCAATGGAGATAAAGCGATAGTTAACGGAAAAGAGTACACAGTAGATATCAAAGACGGAATTGAGGAAAACAATAGTGGAAGTTCATCAACAGGTGAAGGAATACAGATAAAAGCCCCAATGCCGGGAGCTGTTTTAAGAGTACTAAAAGCAGTAGGAGATGAAGTTTCAGAGAACGAAGAGATTTTAGTAATAGAAGCTATGAAAATGGAAACACCGATAAAATCTCCGGCATCAGGAACAATCACATCAATCACGGTATCACAAGGAGATAAAGTCCAATCCGGTCAAGTTATGGTAACGGTAGGATAGGAGGACTGAGATGCAATTAGCGGAAGGTTTACATAATTTATGGATGTCAACAGGAATAATGAACTTTGTAAAACCGGCAGATCCGGCATTAAGTGGAATAGAACAAATAATGCACCAATACGGATGTCCGATAATGATAGTTATATGTTTATTTTTACTTTGGCTTGGAATAAAGAAACAATTTGAACCATTGTTACTTGTTCCGATAGCATTTGGAGGTTTGTTATCAAACATACCTGTATGTGACATAGCAGGTCCCAACGGATTTTTAGGAATCGTATATGAAGCAGGGATACATAAGGGAATATTTCCATTAATAATATTTATGGGAGTAGGAGCAATGACAGATTTCGGGCCGTTGATAGCAAATCCAAAAACGTTACTGTTAGGAGGAGCAGCCCAATTCGGTATATTTGGAGCATTATTGTTAGCACTTGTTTGTTTTGGATTTACGCTACCGCAAGCCGGAGCAATAGGAATAATAGGAGGAGCGGACGGCCCCACATCGATATTTGTAACATCGAAATTAGCACCGGAGTTATTAGGAGCAATTGCAGTTGCAGCATATTCATATATGGCATTAGTACCTGTAATTCAGCCGCCGATAATGAAAGCATTAACAACGGAAGCCGAAAGAAAAATACAAATGAGGCAATTAAGAGAAGTTACAAAGAGAGAAAAAATAGTATTTCCGATAATGGTACTTGTACTTTGTGCGATATTTTTACCTGATGCATGTCCGTTAGTAGGAGCATTAACATTTGGTAATCTATGCAAAGAATGCGGAGTAACAGACAGATTATCAGACACTATGCAAAATGCGTTAATAAACATAGTAACAATCTTTTTAGGATTATCGGTAGGATCTAAATTATCAGCGGATCAATTTTTAACAGTTCAAACATTATTTATATTAATACTTGGTATAATAGCATTTTCATTAGCAACAGCAGCAGGAGTAATAATGGCGAAGATAATGAATTTGTTTTTAAAAGAAAAAATCAATCCGTTGATAGGTTCAGCAGGTGTTTCAGCAGTACCAATGGCAGCGAGAGTATCTAATAAAGTAGGTTTAGAGTATAATCCGCAAAATTACCTGTTAATGCATGCAATGGGGCCGAATGTTGCAGGAGTTATAGGTTCAGCGGTTGCAGCAGGTGTATTGCTTTCATTAATAGCACATTAATTTATTTTTATAATACAATACAGATATAGATACAAATAAAAAGGAGAAAATATGGAAACTTACGGAATAGAAAAATTTGGTATAATAGGCCCAAAAGCAGTTTATCGAAACTTAACTCCGGCTCAATTAACCGAAGCAGCCCTACGTTTAGGTGAAGGGAAATTGTCAAACACAGGTGCACTTGTAGTTACGACGGGGAAATATACAGGACGTTCGCCGAAGGATAAATTTATAGTTGATACCGAAAGCATTCACGATGAAATAGCGTGGGGCAAAGTAAATCGTCCAATTACAAAAGAAAAATTTGAAGCAATAAAAGGAAAGATAGGGGCATATCTTCAAAACAGAGAAGTATTCATATTTGATGGATTTGCAGGAGCAGATAAAAAATATACTCAAAAATTTCGTATAATTAATGAAATGGCAAGTCAAAACTTGTTCATACATCAATTGCTGATAAGACCAACGAAAGAAGAATTAAACACATACGGAGAAGCTGATTATACAATATTATGTGCACCCGGATTCAAATGTGATCCGGAAGTTGACGGAGTAAATTCAGAAGCTTGTATAGCAATAGATTACGAAGCACATACAATTATAATCTGCGGATCACAATATTCAGGAGAAATCAAAAAATCAGTATTTGCGACAATGAATTACGTAATGACGAAAAAGAATGTACTTCCGATGCATTGTTCAGCGAATATGGATCCAAAAACAGGAGAGACGGCGGTATTTTTTGGATTGTCAGGAACGGGTAAAACCACATTATCAGCGGATCCTGCCCGTAAATTAATAGGAGATGACGAACATGGATGGTCACCGGATGGAATATTCAACTTTCAAGGCGGTTGTTATGCAAAATGTATAAACCTTTCAGCAGAGCATGAGCCGGGTATTTATAATGCAATAAAATTCGGATCATTAGTAGAAAACGTAATTATGAATGAGGAAACCAGAGAATTTGATTTTAATGACGGTACATTAACAGAAAACACAAGAGTAGGATATCCAATAGAATATATTAATAATGCACAAGTTCCATCCAAAGGAGGAATACCAAAAGTTGTAATATTCTTGACCGCAGATGCATTTGGTGTATTACCGCCAATTTCGAGATTAGATAAAAATGCAGCAATGTATCATTTTGTGACAGGATTTACATCAAAACTTGCCGGAACGGAAAGGGGAGTAACAGAACCACAACCGACATTTTCAACATTGTTTGGTGAACCGTTTATGCCGATGGACGCATCAGTGTACGCAAAAATGTTAGGAGATAAACTTGAACAATACGGAACGAAAGTATATCTTGTAAACACGGGTTGGGCAGGAGGAAGTGCGGCATCAGGTGCGAAACGTATGAAACTTTCGTATACAAGAGCAATGGTTACGGCAGCATTAAACGGAACATTTGATAATATTGAGTTTAAACATCACGATGTATTTAATGTAGATTATCCTGTAACATGTCCTAATGTACCAGATGAAATGTTAGATGCAAGAGGAATGTGGGAAGATAAAGCAGCGTATGATAAAGCAGCAAATCAACTTGCACAAATGTTTACGGATAACTTTGCATCAAAATATCCTAATATGCCGTCAGAAATTGTAAATGCAGGGCCAAAAGTTAAGTAATCTGTGAAATAAGTATATTGAATAAATAAAACAAAAAACTTTAAAAAGCTTACCGTTAGGTAAGTTTTTTAATTGTTAAATAATGTTTACAAAAAAATAATAAACGTTAAAGTTTTAATGTTAAAAAGCCGATGTTGCAAATATAAGAATGATAAGTGAAAGGGAAAAACATGGCATTAAATGAAATTGTAAACGAAGTAGTTATCAACTTAGAATTATTTGAAATGTTAGATAATATGGAAAACAGTGTAATTAATGCTTTACAGAGTTTATAAACACCGTCGAATATAATAAAAGTGTAAATATTGAAGTAAAATAGTAAGTTAACAGAAAAATAAAAAGAGAGTAAAAATTATGGTAAATGGCATAAATGGTCTTAACAGTTCGATTCTTGCGAAGTTACAAAATGTTAATTATGCAGACGGATTAAATGAAGAAGAAGCAAAAGCAGCGGGGCTGACACAGGCAGAACTGGATGAAATAAAAGCAGCCGGTGTTGTAGTTGATGACAAAATAAAATTAGATATAGAAACAGAAGCTGCCACGGCTAATACTAAAGGTGCCGAAAACAATACTACAGCTAATATAGAAATGCCTGCAGAGACAATAGATGAAACAGCTACACTCAAATTAAAATCAGAAATTATGGAAGCGAGGACGTATTATAATTTAGCTAAAGATGAAGCAGAAGAACTTACAGAAAAGATAGACAAAAAAGAAGATGAATATGAGGCATTGCAATCGGAGTTAAAAAATGCGGTTAGTGATTTGGAAGATGCAGCAATAGATGCAAATGAAGAAGTTTGTATCGAAGTAAATAAGATAAGGCAGCAAGCACAGGCAGAAGGTTGGCCCGAATCGAAATTGAAAGCGGAACTTGGAAAAATCGGTATTCCATCGCTTAGTGGAGAAGAAAGGACACTTGAATCAGTAGGAATAGAAATTGGAGATTTAGCCAAAGTTATAACAGAATTAAGTGATTTATATGCATCACAAGCAGATACAGTAGATGCTTTAGCAGAACAATGGGGTGGTTTTTTACAAATTGATTTAAATACTGTATATGTTGATTTGACAGGAAGAGTTGTGGTTAATGAAGCCGGAAGCGGCGGACCGGAGGTTTCCGGCGAAAATGGTGTTAGCACAATAGATATGCAAAAATTTGCAAACATGACAAATGAGCAGTTAACCGAGTACTTACAAGGTAACGAAGGCAACGGTTTGTTAACGGCAATGCAAGGCATGGCAAATGAAGGAGTTAATCTTTCTGCGAGTGATTGTGCTGCGGTTTTAAAAACGATGATAGCAGAACAAGATAAGAGTACAGGTGACATAAATAAATTTGGTACGCAATATGCAGACAATCTTCAAGTAAACATTGTAAACGGAGCAAGTAAGGAAGAGCTTGAAGCAGCAATTAAAAAAATCAATAAAAAAGAGGTATCCGCACCATCTAAAAGTTGTGATCCGTATATAGTAAATATTGGCGGTAAAGAATACACAATGATTTTGGACAATAATGACGGTAAATGGGACACAAATGATATTTTAGGCATAAATGACAGTAAAGATAATTTGTTTGAAGCGTTGAAGAAACTTGAAAGTGACGGTGACAGTTCAAAATTAACAGGAGAAGAGCTTGCAAAAGCAGGAATAAGGCTTGTTGCAAAAAATGAAGACGGAACACTTGCCGTAAATGATAAAACTAAAGATTTTGATTTATCAAAAATTGACAACATTGATATGAAAAACCTTACCCGTTCGACGGATAATGACGGTAATGTAGGAACATTTGGTAACTTTAACCTAACCTTAAAAGATGGAACAGTGGTAAAAGGTGCTGAAACTTTTGAAGAAAAGTCGACTCTTGATAAGTTATTCGGTGCAGTTAAAGAATTATTTAGCGGTTTAGGTAATGTAGTGAGCGACATAATTGACAGACTAAAAATTGATAAAGAAGAAAAGCAGTGGTATTCTGAAGGTATCAAAGAAAAAGTTGCAACTGCGTTAAAAGATTCTAACGGAACGGTTGATGAAGTTTTATACAGTTCTGATGAATTACTTGATGAATCACTTAGACGAACAGAAGAAGGAGTAGAAGGCTATTCTGGTCAAAATCGAAATGGAAACAGCTCACAAAATAATGAAGGGGAACTTTCAGAAGAAGAAAAGCGGAAATTAGCTTCACAAAGGAGATAATAAAGCAATAAAAAAGGAACTTTTTAAGTTCCTTTTTTATTTCAGATACGGATTAAATAATTTTTCTTCTTTAATGGAAGTAACAGAACCGTGTCCCGGATAAACAACAGTTTGTTCGGGGACAGTTAAAATTTTACTTTTTAAAGAATTTATTAATGAATGAAAATTACCGCCCGGCAAATCACATCTTCCAATTTCTCTATGAAACAAACTGTCACCGCTGAAGAGGAGATTTTCAATTTTGAAGCATAAACCTCCCGGAGTATGACCTGGAGTTTGAAATATTTGAATATTTTTATTACCGATTTTAAGTTCAGAAGTTTCATCTACAAAATTATCAATATTAATTTTAGGGTAAGGTCCGGCGATACCAAGTATTCCAAGCATATCATTCAATTGATATGCGAGAAATTCATCATTTTTGTTAATATAAACAGGGACATTAATATTATTTTTTTGCATTTCTACAATACCGACTATATGATCAAAATGACCGTGAGTACAAAGGATATATTTTAAGTTAGCATTTTGAGTATTCAAAAAATCTAAGATTTTTTCATATCCACCGCCGCAATCAATAATAATTGCATCATCAGTTTCCTCGTCAATAACAACCCATGAGTTTGTCCGAATAGCATTTTCAACAAATAATTGAACCTTCATAAAGGACTCCTTTTGTGATAATCTTATACTATGAATATTTACACAAACAAAATAAATGCTCAACAAAATGATAAAGTAAAAGAATTTTTTGAAGAGAAGAAGGCAGAATTTTCGGAACTGCAATATGCAAAATGGAAAGCAACTGGGAAAGATTATATTGCAAGTTTATATAATAGCGGGAAGTTTTTGCTGCAAGGGAAAGATGTATACAATTTAGCCAAAGAATTTGAGCAATTTATGGGAATTTCGACGATAGCGGAGCAATTAGAACTTTTAAGATCTATGAATATTGAAAATACGGAAAATATTTATGCAGAATATATAGGTACAGATGAATCCGGGAAAGGAGATTTTTTCGGACCGCTTGTAATAGCAGGAGTATATGTTGACGATGAGCTGACAAAGAAATTTAAGGAAATAGGAATAAAAGACAGTAAAAAAATGGGAGATAGAACGATTATAAAATTATCGGCAGAAATAAGAAATTCAGCACCATATTCAGTAGTGACGATAATGCCTAAAAAATACAATGAATTATATAATTCGTTCAAGAATTTAAACAAACTTTTAGCTTGGGGTCATGCGAGAGCAATAGAGAATGTATTGAATAAACAAGCATGTAAATTTGTGATATCAGACAAGTTTGGAGAAGAAAGTTTAATAGAAAAAGCCTTAATGGAGAAAGGAAGAAAAATAAAACTGGAGCAAAAGACACAAGGTGAAAGCTATATTGCGGTTGCTGCGGCATCCGTAATAGCAAGGGCGGAATTTGTAAAAAGATGCAGAGAATTAAATGAAAAATACGAAATAGAATTTCCGAAAGGAGCATCGGACAAAGTTATTATAAAGGCGAGGGAATTTATAAATATATATGGAAAAGACGAATTAAAAGGAGTAGCAAAAATGCATTTTAAAACGGTAAATCAAATATAAGAGAAAAAATATAAAAATTAATTTATATTGATTTAAAATCTTTTTGATATAGAATAATGATAAGTTAAATAAAAGTCAAAAGAGCAGGTAAGTACAAAGGTGAGTGTTATCAATGAAAACCTGCGGGTGGAAAGTTATAAAAGCAGAAAAGCGGAAATCGGGATGTAGCGCAGTTTGGTAGCGCACCGTGTTCGGGTCGCGGGGGTCGCAAGTTCGAATCTTGTCATCCCGATTTTTATTTAAAGAATCTTTTTATCTGTACAATAACACATGGAATACGAACGAAGTGAGCGGAACTCGTAAGTAGGAGTTTTTCGGTGGAACGGCAAGGACAAAGTCCGAGAATGAAACGAAGAAAAACGACTACCCGAAAATCAAAGAGACTTTGCGGTCAAAGAAATGTTGCGTATA
>CANQLA010000037.1 GCA_947624605.1 Candidatus Gastranaerophilales bacterium
GAATACCTTTGACAAACTTCCGTATTCAAACATCTGTCAACAATATCTCTTACTACACCTTTAAGAAATTGAGGTTCTAATTGAGTGTTTCCCCTGTATTTATCAGCTTTTGTATATGTTCCGCAGGAAAAACACTTCGTTGAACCATCATCATTAATTATTAAAGCATCACTTGAACCGCAGTCAGAACAGGGTTGATGTGTTCTACTCATACGTTAAAATTCCAATGATTTTACAAGTTTTTTTAAATCTTCAATAACAGGTGTTATAACAATTATGTTATCTTTTAACAAGATAATGTCACTCTTAAATTGCTTGATAAATGACATCACCTTTTTATAGTTTCTAATCATTTTAAACATTTTACCTTCTTTCTTTCTGTTGTTGTTTTAAAATTTCTTCAATCCATTCCGCAGGGACTTCTCTATCAGCATATTTAAAGCCGTTCTTTTCACACCACCTGCCATAAGTCGTAACCGATTTTTTACTGATTCTCGATTTTGAATTTGAAAATATAAATCTGAAATCAATATCAGGATATTGCTTTTTTAAAGCAAGCATTTTCATTCTGTCTGCCGTTAAAAATCTGCCTTTTGTTTCAAGTATTATATTTTTTGTTACCGGAAAATCAGGTGTATAATTACAGTTCTTCTCTACACGATATGGAAGTTTTATACTTTCATATTTTGGCTCAATTCCTGCTTTAATTAACTGTTTATTAATTACATCTTCTAAACCGCTTCTAAAACCTTGTACAAAGCCTACCTGAGCTTGTGTCATGTTTTTAGCTTTCGCCATTAAAAATCTTCTTCCTCTGATGTATCTTCCGTTTCTACAACGAAATCTTCTTCATCTCCAATTTCAAATCCTTCTTCTTCTCCGAATCCGTATGTTGCAGCTGTTGCTTCTCCTCCGTATTCCACAAGTTCAATAATTTGAACAGCTCTTAAATTTACAGATAATCCTGTCTTTCCTGCCACAGTATATCCTGCAAGATTTAAAGCTAATCTTACAACAGAACCTTCTCCGACACTTATTCCCATACAAGGTTTACCTTTTGCATCAAAAACTCCGACCTTTTTATTTATAATTTCACCTGTGCGTGTTTTTATTGATGCTTTAGCTGTTGCTTTTAAAATATATCTTCCTTCTTCATCAGCTGTTTCCTTAATAATTTCACCATCTTCATTTTTTTCAACAACTACATAAGGTTTTAATCTTGTTATTTCTTGTGTAGTTGACCCTTTTCCAAATGTTTTGTATTGCTGTCTTTTAACCTCTTGGAAAAGTTTTAACAGTTCTTCTCCATCCTCTTTAGAAATCAATATTGCTGCTGTGTAGTTATTAAACTGTGCAGAAGGTTTAACAATTGCCGTATATCCTATTAACTTACCTTTGCAAGTTGTTATGTTTGTTTCTACTTTCTTATATTTTTCGTTTACTTTTATATCTGCCATATTTCCTCCATGTTACATTTCCCACTCATCACGCATAAACTGTTCCAATGCTTTAAAATCTTCTGTCATATTGCTGCAATAGTCCGAATAGACAAAATTATGTGCCATATTTAATGTGTCTGTTGCTTCCATATCATATTTATTCAACAGAACAACCATAGCAGCAGCTAAGCCAAGCAATTGATTTTCTGTTTTATCGCATTGAATTGCATTTACTGCTCTTAAAGCTGCTCTTGCTACTTTTTTAGGTGTCGTTAACAGCATTTTATTGTACAAAATATCAGCTGTTCTTCTTGTATCTGTTGTCAACTGTTTTCCCTTCTTTCTTTTGCTTTTTTATACCTAACTCCCGATTCAGTACATCTGAGAAAAATTCATTTATGTAGCCCTTTTTAGTTCCCACAGTAAATATTTTTTCTCTTTTGTTTTCTCTTACACTTACTACTTCTAAACCTGTTGCCATTTATGTTTCTCCTTTGTTAATTAAAAAAATAATTACTTTTTAAAACCTCTTTAACATCTAATAAACCTTTATTTGGCTGTTTTGGAAGTTCCTCTTTTGTTTGTACCGATTCGCTGACATCATAAACAAAATCATCAAGCAGAGGTCTTTCATATATCTCGACAAAAGCTTCTCTTAATAACCTTGCCGAAATTTCAGTATCAGCTGCTAAAACTCCGTAACAATCGTGGACACTCATTATTGAATTAATACCTGCTTTTTTACATTTATTCAGATAAATCATTAAACACGCAGCGTCCAAACTGTGTATATAATTGGGACAAATACCATTTAATTGCTTCATCCCATCAAGTTTACTGTCGTCTGTTTTTACATTAATACTTTTGACAGTTCCAAAGAGTTCCGTTCTTATAATGTGGTTTTTTCTGCTTTTATAACCCTGTCGGATTAATAATCCTAAAGGTGTTAACCACTCAATCGGTTTTCCTCTTGCAAGCCTTGCAACCGATTTTAAAAAACTCATTCCTACAATCGCACTTCTTAAAGTTTCTTTTATGCTTTCCCATAATAGTTTTGAAAGATAAACAGAAACTTTATACACACAATCTTGTGGGTTGTTTCCTTTTTCAAAAAAATCCCACAAATAAGTATTTGAAAAATTATCTGTAAGATATTCCGTTATATACTCACGGCAGCTCAGCTGAGTTCCCCCATAAGGCAGAACCATTACAGGTCTTTTTGTCAGTTTTCGATTTATACCGAGTTTAAGCCATTTTTCCGCTAATTCTTTATTTGTTCTGTCATTAACAAGTTTTTCTTTTAATTTATCAGCTACTTTCTCATATATGTCTGACGGTTTTTCCGTGTCTGTTAAATTAACTGCTGCTCCTGAAATATCGTCTTGAAGTAAGGCTGAATAATGCTGTAATCCATTACATGTACCATCTAACTGAATCGGGATATAGCTTTTAAAATCATTTCCTGTTTTTATAAAACTTGAAAATTCAAAACACCAAGCTAAAAACTGAAATGGTTTATCTGCTTCTGCCCATCTTAAATCTTCTAACGGGTTTTCTGCAAAAGATAAAATATTATCGTGATTCTCATAAGTCCATAAAACACGCTTCTCATAAGATTCTTTATCAAATCCAAACATATTTGCACCATGTACTCTGAACCATTTTTCGCTTGTTTTATTATTTACGGGTTTCCCTTCGCCAAATTCAAGAAGTCCTTTTGCTAAATCACTTCCTTGTGGTTGTAATAAAACAGGTATAGGATAAATCCGCCCTCGAAAATCCATTTGATATGGAAACCATATCTTTCCAAAATTTTGAAATTGCTCTGCAATCTGCAAAATTTGAGCAGTTAATAATCTTAAAGAACGCTCTTTTACATTTGATTTATGTATCTCGTAAACCGCTCTTTTCCATTTTTTTACGTTTTCCGCTTCTTCTTCCGTATAACCACTATCTTTATCTTTTTCAGGATACGGAAATGGAATCAACGGAGTATCTTCTCGGTTTGGAAGTTCTGCTATCGGTTTTCCGATTTTCCATAATTCTTGCACCACATTTAAAATGTTTTTATTAATCTTCCAAGATGTTGCCTGAATGTGATTAACCGCCATATAAACTCTATCAGGAATACTATCTTTGATTTTTTTTATATAATCACTGTCATTATTCTTTATAAGTTTGTTCCTTTTTAAATAAGGACTTATATAACCGCCTTCAAACAACCCTGTCCAATCTTTCGGAGGACATACCATAGGAAGAAAAAATGGCTGCATTACTTCTAATTTTTCATCCGTTTCTCTGATAAAATTATCGAGAGTAAGTGTTGAAACAATCGTTCTGATACATTTTTTACCTTTGTATGTGTCTTGATAAGCTATTAAACCCGTACTTTCCATGAAAAGATTTAGTAAGACTACCCCTGCAAGAAATTTCTCAGTTACTGTCCATCTGTCCGAATGAAAATCAAGTCTTTTTGCAAAAACACCTGTGGTTATGTATTTTTTTCGGTTTGCTTTTGCTTGTCTTGAGTTTAAGTCTTTTTGAATTGTTTTATAATATTTTTCATTTTCTGACTTACACTCGCACATTTTTAGCTCATCTTCCAATGCTTGTCCAATCGCTTTGTAAACACCTGTAACATTAGCTTTGGAATTAATATGATTAAAAATAACTTTTGCTGTGATAAAAGCTGTTGTTTCAACTTGGTTTTTTGATATTAATTTCGCTGCTACCGTTGATTTAACAGCTTTTCCGCTTTTGTATTCTTCAAGGTATTGTCGTATTTTTGAACTAAAATCTTCAATTATTAAAGAAATTAATTTTGTTCCTGATTTTGTCTGTCCGAGAGGTTGATTGCTTTCTTTTTTATAAGAATTTATTGACATTTGTGTCATTCGCTTTTCAAGTTCAATCTGTTGTTCAATTAAACTTACTGAATCAACTTTTCCCACCACGCTTGTTCTTTCTGTTTTCTTTGTTTTACAATTTCTTTTAATCTGTCATTTGAAAGCAGCTCTATCGGCTCTTTTCGTAATGATGTATGATTTGCACATATATTAAATGTTTTATCTATCGGTCTTTTAAAAAATAAACAGGTAAAATCAGACCGACGGTTACAGGTATTACATTTTTGCATTTCTTTGTCCTCCTGTTTATTCCCTATGTCCAATCAGAAAGCTGAACAGCACAAAACATTTTGATTCTGCTCAGTTTAACTTCCGCATCAGCTTCGGGTCGTTGTGCCAACCCTATAACAGCTTTAAAATTATTTTTTATATAGTCCTTTAAGTTCTCATTTTTTGTTTTCAAAATGTTTAAGTGTTCTCTGATACTTTCTCCTGCTGCTTCACCGTTGCCTTCAAACATTTTCCTAAACGGACAATTGGGTTTCTCTACACAATAAAGATTCTCTGAATCTAAGTTACAGAAACATTCTTTATCTATTCTGCGGTTATATATTACAAAACAAGGACAATTAAACTCCTCTTTTATCTTCATTTTTACCTTCTTTCTGAGCTTATTGTTTTAAGAAAATAAGGTCTGTCCCCTTTAGTCAACCGTCTTTCCGATTTGTCGCCCAATACAAAAAAAGAAAAAATGATTTTTAAACTTATTTTAATTTTCTGTATTGGTTTTTATTTCTACTGCAAGGTATTATAAAATTACATAAATGTAAGGACAAAAAAACAATCTCTTACTTTGGTTTTAAATTCTTGCTGTATTTTTACTTTACTGCTTTTAATTTTTTACCTCTTTTCTTATATCTGCATTAATCAAAATGTTTGTTTACTCTACATATTGTTCATGCTTGTTTTTGTTGAACTTCACAACATAAAATATTTGTGTTATAGTATAAATACAAACGGAAAATAAATATAAATATCTAATTTAACTGATTTTAAAATCCTGACACAGACAATCAAAAAATTAGAGATGTTTTATTTGTGTATTCGTTTGTCTATATTTCTATTATATAGAAAAACACACATTGTTGTCAAACAATTTGTTTGTTTAGTCTTAATAAAAATTAATATTTCTTTTAGCAGAGGTTATATGGACATTAATGTTTTTACTAAAGAAGAATTAAAATTGTTTAGAGAAAGTAAACACTTAACACAAGAGCAATTAGGCTCAATGTTAGGCTTCCATAAAAATTATATTGGGATGTTGGAAAACCCTGCTGACCCTAAAACAAATAAAAACATTTCAAGAAACATTAGTGTTAAATTTATGGAAAAACTTATTCAAAAATTTCCGGATGCTTTAAGTTATAAAAATGAACAAGAAATAGTATCGGATAAGTATTCAAACATTATTCCAATTCCATTATATAATATAGGTGCTGCCTGTGGTGCAGGAACTTGGTTGGCTGATGTACCAAATAAAGACGTAATGTATTTTGATAAAAGATTTTTAAAACAAATTTTAAAAACAGAAAATTATTCCGGTCTACATATAATACACGCAAGTGGTGATTCTATGGACAGTGGTTGGAATCAACCTAATGATATAAAAGATGGTGATTTATTATTAGTTGATACTCAACAGACAACAGGAAACAATCAAACATTTGTTATATTAGTAAACAACAGTGAACTAAGAGTTAAAAGATTGTTTAAAAGAGGAGATGCTCTTTATATTTCTTCAAACAATCCAAAATATAAAGAAGAAATTTATTACCCTGATAATAACGATTTTGAAGTTAAAGTAATTGGAAAAGTTGTATGGAATGGTAGTAAGGAAACAATATAAAGTGAAAGAAACAAGTACAAAATGGGGTACTTATTAAAGACAGCCAACAAAAATGTTTCGTTTTTCTTAACATTTTAAGGAGTGTACTATGATTAAGAATGAAATGACTAAAGAACAGTTTGCTGATTTTATGGAATGGGTGAAAAAAACCTATGACTTAAATAAAACAGCTCTCGGAAAACGCTTAAATACTACACAACAAAACATAAGTCATTTTTTAAGCCGTCCTGTTTCAAAAAATATACTTAAAAAATTAAAAGATGAATTTCCTGAATACCCTTTATTTTCCGAAAAGGTACAATATGTAACCGATAAAAATAAAGATACAGTCCCTGTTCCTTTATATGAAGCTTTGGTTGCAGCAGGTAAAGGCGAAGTTCCGATTGATAACCTTCCTGAAAAAGATATAATTAGTTTTGATAAAAAATTTTTAAAATATATTGTCGGTGTTTCAAATTTTGATTCTCTCTCAATCGTAAGAGCAAAAGGAGATTCAATGAACTCACAACAAAATAAAACAGAAGATATAAAAGACAAAGATTACCTTCTTGTTGATAATTCCATTAAAGATGGAAACGGTAAAATTTGTGTAATACTTATGAATGGTGAATTACGTGTAAAAAAACTTAATTATGACCTTGATGGAACTTTAACAATACATTCAAACAATCCCTTATTCAAAGATGAGATACTGAAACCTAATGAAACAGAAGCTACTGTTGAAGTTTTGGGTAAGGTTGTTTGGAATCTCAGTAAAGGGATGGTGTGATTATGTTATCTGAAAAAGATATACGGTTAATCTCTCGTATTTTTTCAGTTGGTTTTATTGCTGTTTTTATTACTGTTTTAATTATCTTAATCTATGAAATACAAAAACACACCCCAAAATATATTCATTGTCAATGGAAAGAATATGATTGTTCCTTATTACATGCAGATATTGGAGTAAGTGATTTATCTTGTTTGAAAGATAATATCTTTAGATATAATGTCCGTATAGGTTCTCGTTTTAAAGAAGTCTATGATACAAACACAAAAACTTGCTATTTTGCAAATATAGAAAATGATATTTTAAAATTTGGTAAATATGAAATAAGTTTAACAACAGGAGCTTTAAAATATGATTCTGAATTATGTGGTTCTTGTGAATTATTGAAAAATAAAAAGAAAATTAATGTAAAATAATTTTCAATGCACCTCAAATCCAGTCAGCTATATTTACAAACACCCGATTGAAAACTCAAGATAACAGCTATCACTACGATACAGCTAAATTCAATATAATTATAAAAAACAGGCTGAAACTTAATAACAATGCTTTTACTTTTCGGATTTTTCTCTGAATAACAGCACCACTAAAGAGATAACAGCCTATTTATTATTCTTCATATAATATAGCTATAGTTATAGTTATAGCTATATTATAACTGCTATAACTGTTATAATATATTATAATATATGTATTAATAACATAAACTATAACTAATACTATAACTAATACTATAACTATAACTGTTATATTATACTATATATCTTTAACTATAATGTTTGAATAAGAAAACCCTTACTACAACAGCAGTAAGGGAATAATTGCTTTCTTCATTAGTTCAACAACTAACTCAGAAAGAAGGTATATACAGTTTACAATAAACTGACTGCTTTTTCAAGAACAGAATTGTTTAAATGACTGTATCGCATTGTTGTTGTTATGTTTGAATGGTTTGCCAGTTTTTGTATCACTGCAACAGGTACTTCCTGATTGATTAAATCCGAGCAAAAAGTGTGTCTTAATGTGTGGATTGTTATATCTTCATCAAGTCTTAATTCCTGCTTCATTTTCTCAAACATATAATGTACCTGATTATAGTTTATCTCTAATTTTGTAAATGTTTTTACTTTATCTTTTAAAGTTGTGTTCAAAGGAATTGAATAAGGTTTATTGGTTTTGTTATTCCATATTCTTATATATCCGTTATCTATGTCTGTTTCAGGGTTGAAAAGTATTATATTGCTAATTCTCATTCCGGTGTTAAATCCTAACAAAAGAATCTGCAATAAGATTTGGTTATTGGTTTCTGTACAATATTTATACATTCTCTCTTTTTCGGCAGGGGTTATAAATCTGTCTTTCTTTGCTTTTATCTTCCTGTAAGGTATAAATGGTTTCTGAGTTATTATTCCTTCTTGAAAACAATATGTCATAAGTTTATTTAAAGCTGATAACTTAGCATTAATGGTTGCAGCCGTATTGTTTTTATTTTCAAGATAAAGAATAAAATCTTTTATTTTACAAGATGTGATTTTTTTTATTTCAATGTTTCCAAAGAAATTAATTAATTCTGTCTGTCTTGATATAATGTCTTTTAGAGTTGTGTAATAAAACAAATTTTGTGTTTCATTAATTAGTTCTTGTAATTTCATTTTTACCTTCTTTCTAAGTTGTTATGCCTTAAAATACTTTTAGTGTTAAATGATTGCTTTGTTATTTACTAATAGTGTTTTTAATTGTCTTTATTGTTTCTAAGTTTTTTTTTTAAAATAAAACCTTGTTTTAGATTTTTGCTTGATACTATTTGTGTTATTATATAGAACCAATAGTGTCTTTAGTTATGTTTGTTGATTTGTTCTCATTGAAACTTTTTATTTTTGGCAGGGGTAATTTAAAAATAGGTTGTTTTATTTTAAATTTTCATTTTTATAAATAGTGTCTGATTTCTGCTTAATACATTTATATACCTTTGTGAAAAACTCTTGAAAAACAAGCTCAAAATAGTCTTAAATTGAATGTTTATTTCTGTAAAAAGACTTTAAAAAGCGGTGCTGACACCGCTGAAAGAAAATAACTGACCTATAAAAATTAATTTATAGGTCATTATTTGTATTTAATCTATTTTAATAACAGGGAGTGTTTGTTTATCATCTTTTATCTGAAATTTATTATTATTAAATATCAGTGTGATATATTTACCCCTTAATGCTTTTAATAGATTTATTAAAATCTGTCGGTCAGTTTTGAATGTCTGCATATCGTTTATCCTTATATTATTTGAGTTAAAATATTTTGTCTGATATTATATAACCATTCGTGTATGGTTTTTTCTTGCGGGTTTGTTTCTGTGATGATTATCACAAAATCATTTATATTTTTAAAATGTAGTTTGTTTTTTGCGTGTTCTGTTTTTATAAAAGACATAACTACACCCCCTCTCTGATTAAATCAATCATTTGATTGTAATCACTTTGCAGCCATAAATTTTTTAATTGTTCTTGATTTTCAAAGACAAAATTTCTTAATTTATCAATCTTTTTTTGTGATTTTCTGCCCTGAAAAACCTTAAACCAAAAATTACCTTTTGCAAAAAGCGTTGTCTCTTTAAAATTACCGCCGATTAAACTTTTATGTATAAAGCAATTATAAAAGCCATTTGAGTGAGTTATTTTTATTTCTAATACTTCTTTATTATCTGTATCAATTTGATTTAATAAAATATCCATTGTTTACCTTCTTTCTGATTTATTTGCTATTACATAATTTTTGTTTGAACTTTAAATACATCATCATAAACATAATTTAAGTTTTTAGTCGGTATTTTATGACATCCTACTTGTATATATTTTTCAGACACACTCAAAACAGTATAAATATCAATTTTCATACCGTGTTTAAGTTTTCCGGCTTTCCATAACTTTAAAAATGGTTTTACTTTATCAATAGAAATTGTTATATGTTGTGATGTTTTTATATTTTCATTTACTGAATCATAAGCAATGAAAGAGTATTGTTTTTTAGGGTTTAAAATCGTCATTAAGTCTTTTTTATTATCTGTTATTTCTGTAGTGTTTCTTTGTAATGTAAACGAATAAGGAATAAACAATTCTTTTATTAATGTGTAGTAATCATATTTTGTTAAGATATGATTTACTTTTTCTTTTAATTGTTTTCTTTTTTCTGCTTCTCTTTGCTTTAATTGTTTTTTAAAATTGTTAAAATCAAGTGTTAGAATTTTATATGTTTCAGTGTGTGTGTTTATTATTTCATTTATTTGTTGTAAAATATTTTGCTCCTGAAAATATTCAAGGTTTAAATATGTTTCAGCCATTTTGTAAAGTGTTATAAAATCTTGTCTGTTTGCTTTTAAAGTAAGTTTTTCAGCTGCATTATCAATATAATTTTTTAAATTGTTTACAAGTGTTTTGGAACTTGTATAACTTTCTCCATAATTAAAAATAGCTTTTACTGTGTTGTAAGGACAAGCACTACGAAGCTGTGCAATATGCCTGTTTGTTGTCCTTGACATACTATTATAAGAAATTAATAGTATTTGTTCATTTGTGTTTATGTTGTTTGTTTTTAACCCAATAATTGTGTAATAAGAATAAAAACATTTATCATCATAAGACGTGTTTTCATAGTACTTATCCCTGTTACTACTGCCATAAAAAAATGAATGTGCATTGTCGTAATTTGTCATTGTTTTACCTTCTTTCTTTGTTTGAGTTGTTTCACTATTTGTTTGTTTATACAAACATAATAAATAAATAAAAACACACATTCAATATTTTATGTTTGTTATTTTGTGTGTTTTTGTTCAAATAACAACAAACACATGTAAAAATTCATATTTACAATTTGTAACAAATTAAAAAAATATAGAGTGTGTAAGGTGTGAAAGTGAAAAAAAAAATTAGTCAATATTTATTGATTGTTTTATATAATGCAAATTTAATTAATAAATTTAATCAGATGATGTTTAAATACAATTAAATGTTGTTTAAATGTGTTGTAATGGAGAATCCGGAGAGGTTAAAACCTTGAAAATCTTTTATTTTTATTCAATATAATGTAATATTATATTGAAATCCTTATTTTATTTTGTTTTAGGACTATTTATTATAATTTTTCAAATAGGCAAGGGGGATTTTTCAGTCGGAGCTTTTGCGTATTTACCCCTTTAAATTTCCATAACAAAAATTCTAAAGGTATAAATAAAGGACAATAAAGAAAATTCTCTATCATCCTTTATTTATTATTCAATCCCACCAAGTATAATCTTCTTTATCAGTGAAACCCCATATTTTCTC
Organism: Candidatus Gastranaerophilales bacterium; assembly: GCA_947624605.1. Classification (GTDB taxonomy): domain Bacteria; phylum Cyanobacteriota; class Vampirovibrionia; order Gastranaerophilales; family Gastranaerophilaceae; genus RUG841. The sequence goes on from CANQLA010000037.1 coordinate 11,274, forward strand.
TATTTCTTCTTCAAATTCTCTTTCAAGTCGTGCTTTTATTTCTTCGTCCACATCAACAGACATCATTTCAAGACAAGCTGCAACTGCAATAGATAAGCAATCAATTCTATCATCATGTCCTAAACATCCTCTATCTTTTGTCAATCTTGTCATTTGATAGAATAAAGAATATTGCTGCTGCTTTTCTAAAGGGTATATTTCAATGCTTTTACTATCTTCTCTGATAACAGATTTATCAACAATTAATTTGTGTTGGTTCATCACAGGTTCAAGAGTATCAATAATTCTCTTTTCTTTTTGTGTGTTATGTCTTACTTCTTCAATACAACATTTATATTTTTTTCTTAAAACAGGATTCAATAAAGTTGTAAACATACCATCTCCAAAGTTACTTTCAATAATGATTTTATTTACTTTAAAATCTTTAGCGATTTGTGCTAAAAATTCTAAATTTTCATTATTATAACCTCCTTGCAAACCTCCTTGTTTTAATAAAAATATCTGTCCATTCAAAACACCAACAACACAATATGCAAGTTCATCACTTCCTCTGCCTGATGGGTCTATTGCCATCAATTTAAAATTGTATGGTAAATATTTTACCTCTGAGATTAAAATAGGATTATAAAATTTATCAGCTCCGATTCCACAGCAAGGAATATCTTTTATGACTTGTGCAGGACTTGAGCCGTAAGCAAGTTTTTCAGGAGCAATTTCCCTGTCTAAATCTGTAACAATTAAATCAGCACATTTTAAAGGGTATCTTTCAATATCACTTAAAGTTGTGTCTAACATTTGCTGCATAGCAAATTTACTTCTTCCCTCTGATTCAAGTTTTAAAATTTCTGCATCATTAAATCTTAACGGGTCTGTTGGTGTTCCTGCTAACAAAGGGTTTTCTTCTAATGCTTTTATGATTGACGGAGCAAGTTTTTCTCCATATTTTTCCTGTTGTTCCGCTGTTGGATATTTTATTGGAAATATTCTTACCGTATGTCCTTTTTGATATAATTCATTATAAATTGACATCTCAGTATGTGGTGTTCCAAGATAAATCAATCTTCCTCTTTTAGGTATCAATATCTGTCTAAATTCTGTTACCGCAGAAGCAATCTTTTCTCTCTCAATTTGAGATTTACAGTTTTCAGAAGTTTCAATATCATCCGCAATTATATCTGTCGCTCTGTTTCCTGTTAATTGTCCAAAAATACCTAATGCTTTACAAGAAGGCTGTATCCTTATTTCCGCAGGTGCTACATCAAATTGAAGTGAGCTGTCCCTTTGATTTTTTAATCTATCAGGTTTTAAATAATTTAAAAAAGGAACAATATCAATTAAATTTCTTGTAAACTTCATAAATTTACAAGCTTCTGTGAAATTGGCAGATACATTTAGTATCTGACAATTCACAGGGTCATTATCAAGTTTCCATGTGCTATAAATTCCTGTAATTGTAGATTTTGCAACACCTCTAAAACCTTCAATTACTGTGTCTGATTCACTATATTGAAGCACATCAGCTATATCATATTGTATTTGTGTCGGATTAGGCAGGTTAATATATTTAAACACTACATACAAATGATTTTTAAAATTATCTCGGCATTTTTGTCTTTGTAAGTGGTCTATTAATATTTCAACCACTTTATTTTATTCTCCTGAGAGGTTGTTCTTCATCTTCTTCAAATGGAAGATTCAGTTTATCTTTTAGCTCTTTTAATCCTTCGTGCTGTGGTGTTGCTTGGATATTTTGATTTTTCAGAAAATTCATTATAATTTCTAATTCTTTAGGTTTTATTTCTCCTTCATCAAGTTTTTTATTTAAAATATCAACAAACTTATTATAAAGTTCTCTTTCTCTTTTCATTTTTTTTTATCCATTTATGTATTTAACTTAAAAACATTTCTCTTTCAGCTTTACGACGGTTTGTTAATCCTTCACAGGGAATCAGTTTTCCGTTTTTTGTGATTTTATTCCAAACAAGAAATTGTTCCGCTGCTCCTTTATAATCCCCTTTGTTTAACAGTTGCAGCAATGTTGAACTTTTTAAGTTCCCAATTCCGCAATTATAAGCAAAAGACACCAACGCATCAAACTGCCCCTGACACAGGGGCACTCTTACAAGTGTTTTTACCGCATTTTCAAAATTTTCAACATCCTTTAAAAAGAAATCATCGGCCTGTTGTTTTGTAATTTTCATACCTTTTTGAACACCAAAAGTGTGTCCGTACCCAATTGTCCAAACTCCGGCAGAACACTGATAGGCTTCTGATCTTAATCCTTCAAAGTTTTGTATAATAACGTCGTGAATATCGTTTATTTTTTGCTTCATCTCGTCCATATCTTCTTTGAGATTGGAAACAGTTTCTCTGCTTGCATAGTCAGTTTTCATACACTCAGCCCATTCGTGACGTGTCTTTGAGCAATCGGTTATTGTTTTATATTTAAGTCCAATTAACCAATCACAAGCCTTTATTACCGCAAAAAAAACAAGTGC
>CANQLA010000038.1 GCA_947624605.1 Candidatus Gastranaerophilales bacterium
GTATAATAAAACAAAATATAAAAACATCATTTAATGATATTCAAGATTGCAGACATATGATTTCTGCTGGAGATTAGCAGGTAGGGTGCAAAAAGCTTGCGTTTGCACCATTACTTTATAAATAAATTTTTTATTAAAAAGCCAGCAGGTCAGGCTATGCCTGACAAGTATAGAAATTTGAGTGCGTTTTGAAACCCAAAAAGTCCAGTTTCGTCCTGTTTGAAATTAAGGAACTCAACATACTTCCGACTGATTAAAACGGCTGTGTGTTTGTTTTTTAGCAAAAATTTAAAATAAAACTTCCAACTGTACTGTCACACATGGAATACTTTTTTTGCACGGATAGTTTGACTCTTTTGGGCAACGTTATGTTCAAATTTTGGCAAAAATGTCTGCATTTTTTATCAAAAAACCTTTCAATTCCTGTACAAATTTTTGTAGATTTTATTTAATTTATTAATTTGCTGTAAATGCTGTTGCTTTCTTTTTATACTCTCCTGCTATATACTTCACAGAGACGTATTATAAATATTTATCAAAACAAAATTATTAATAATATTAGAAATATAATTTGAAAGTAATTTTCTAATGCAAATATTAGATTTTATCTAAAAACAAGACTAATGTATAAGTATAATAAAAAGAAAGGAGTAAAATTATGGACAACATAACTTTGTTTTTAATTTTTCTTATCTTATACATTATAAAAAATTAAATTTGATGTTTTTAAATTGGTTTAGAAATCGGAAGTCAACCTTAATAAAATAAGTAAAAACATATTATTTATGCTAATATCAATAGAAACATGAAGGAATACAGGAAATATGAAAACTGATTATCATGCAAAATATTATGCATATGAATTAACTAAAAAGTGTTCTTCAGAATCTCTTGAAAAGTTTGCTAAAACTCTTTCAGAGGCTAAAGTTCAATTAAATCCTCACCAAATTGATGCAGCGTTGTTTGCTTTTAAATCTCCGTTTTCAAAAGGTGCTATTTTAGCTGATGAAGTTGGTTTAGGAAAAACAATTGAAGCAGGTATAGTTATTTCTCAATATTGGGCAGAAAGAAAAAGAAATATATTAATAATTATGCCATCTTCTCTTAGAAAACAATGGTCACAAGAACTGGAAGAAAAGTTTTTTATTCCTTCAATTATTTTGGAGACAAAGTCCTTTAATTCCGAAATTAAAAACGGGAATTTAAACCCTTTCGAACAGGATAAAATCGTAATTTGCTCTTACAACTTTGCAAAAAATAAAGGAGTATACATTAAGGCTATTGACTGGGATTTGGTTGTTATTGATGAAGCACACAGACTGAGAAATGTATACAAAAAGAGTAATAAAATATCAAATGTAATCAAGGAATCCATTGCAGAAAAAAATAAAATTTTATTAACAGCAACTCCATTACAAAACTCTTTATTGGAGTTATATGGTTTGGTGAGCATTATTGATGATTACACTTTTGGTGATTTACCAAGTTTTAAGGCTCAATATTGCAAATCTGGGCAGCAAGTAGATTTTCAAGAATTAAAAGACAGAATAAAACCAGTCTGCCAAAGAACCCTAAGAAGACAAGTCAAAGAATATATTAAATACACCAATCGTGTAGCAATCACAGAAGACTTTGTCCCGACAGAACAAGAAAACGAACTTTACAAAGGCATTTCAGAATACCTTTTAAGAGATAGACTCTATGCACTTCCTAACAGTCAAAGAAAATTGATGACTTTAATCTTACGAAAACTCTTAGCTTCTTCAACTTATGCGATTTCAGCCACTCTTGGCGGATTGGCTAAAAAATTGCAAAATATAATTGATAAAAACAATCAAGCAGAAGAAATTTATGAAGAAGAATTAGAAAACAACTACGAAAGTTATTCTGAAACAAAAGAAGATTGGCTCGATGATGAAGATGACGATATAACTGAAGAAGAAACAGAACAAAATGCAGTATTATCAAACGAAGACATTGAGAATATAAAAGAAGAAAAAGAGCTGTTAGAGCATTTTTATAAACTTGCTGTTTCAATTGAAGAAAATGCAAAAGGTAAAAAATTATTAACTGCCCTAAATCGTGGTTTTGAAGAAAATATTAAACGTGGCGGCAATAAAAAAGCTTTAATCTTTACTGAATCTACAAGAACACAAGAATATGTTAAAAGAATACTTGATAGAGAATACAATGGAAAAGTTGTATTATTCAATGGTACAAATTCCGCTTCACAAGCTAAAGAAATTTATAAAAATTGGTTAGAAAAAAATAAAAATAATTCATCAGGCTCAAAAACCGCTGATACAAGAGCTGCCTTAGTTGATTATTTTAAAAACGAAGCTGATATAATGATAGCAACAGAAGCAGCAGCAGAAGGTATAAATTTGCAATTCTGTTCTATAGTAGTGAATTATGACCTGCCTTGGAATCCTCAAAGAATAGAACAAAGAATAGGAAGATGCCACAGATACGGTCAGAAAAACGATGTTGTGGTTGTAAATTTTTTAAACAGAAAAAATGCCGCTGATGTAAGAGTATTTGAACTGTTAAGTGAAAAGTTTAAATTATTTGATGGAGTTTTTGGTGCAAGTGATGAAGTTTTAGGTGCTATAGGCTCAGGAGTAGATTTTGAAAAAAGAATAGCTCAAATCCTTCAATCTTGCAGAACAGAAGCTCAAATTAAACAATCTTTTGATGATTTACAAAAAGAAATGGAATCAGAAATTGATGAAAAAATGCTTGAAACAAGGAAAAAATTATTTGAAAATTTTGACCAAGAAGTAACCGAAAAGCTAAAGTTTAATAAACAAAAAACTTCTGAATACTTAGACAGATTTGAAAAATTATTATGGGAACTTACAAGATATAAATTAGAAAACTATGCTGATTTTAACTCGGAAAAACTATCTTTTAACCTTTGTAATCAACCGTATGATGATACAAGCTTTAATCTTGAAACATACACTTTTAATAAGGAACAAACAGATTTTATTCAGTATAGAATAAGCCATCCTTTGGCTCAAAAGATACTGGCTTCATCAAAAGAAAAGTCTTTGCCTGTTAAAGAATTGGTTTTTGATTATTCTAATACTAAAGATAAAAAGATTTCGGTTATTGAAAACTTTATAGGTAAATCAGGGTGGTTACTGGCTAAAGTCATCAATGTTAAGGCTTTTGAGGAGGAAGAAAATATTATTTTGGCAGGTCTGGCTGATGACGGCACTATTATAGAATCAGAATTTTGCAAAAAGTTTTTTGCCCTTCCTGCAATAGAACAAGAAACTTCTTCAGTTCTATCTGATAAAGCTTTATTGAATGATAAAATAGAAGAAGAAAAACAAAAACTTCTAAGTTATATTTCAAACAGAAATGCTAAGTTTTTTGATGAAGAATTAACCAAACTTGATAAATGGGCTGAAGATAGAAAAAACAGTATTGAAATAGCTTTGAAACAGTTAGACAAGGATATTAAAACTCAAAAAACCGAAGCTAAAAAGATTATCCAACGGGAAGAAAACTAAAAGTTCAAAGACAAATCAAGGATATGGAAGCAAAAAGAAACAAAATGAGAAAAGAGCTTTTTGATTCTCAAGATATGGTTGATAAGCAAAAAGAAGAACTTATAGACAAGATTGAAGCAAATTTAAAACAGAAGATAGAAGAAACTGAAATGTTTTTAATTCGCTGGAGGTTAATATAATGCATTTATTTTTTGTAGATGAATCCGGAAGTGCAACACCGCAAGACAAATATCATTCAAAGTATTTTATCATAGGCGGAGTTATAATTCCTGAAAAACATTGGCATGAAATTGATAAGAAATTACAAGATATAAAGCAAGAATATAAAATAACCTCTGAAATTAAGTGGAGATATTTTGCACCACATAATAAAGATGATGAAAACGGAATGAAACATTTGAGCTTTGAGCAAAAAAATGAAGTCCGATTGAAATTATATGATATTATTACCTCTTATAAATCTACAAAAATAATTTCTGCCGTTATTGATATTGATGAAGCTTACAAACAAAAAGTGGTTTCAAACAAAGATGACTTATATTGTCTTGGTTATTATAGGGTTTTGGATTGTTTTCAAGAATATTTGGAAGACTTATCTAAAAACACAGGAGAAGAATTTAATGGGATGATTATTATAGATAATAGGATTTCTTGTGAAGATAACAGACTAAGAAACTATCATTATATGGTTTTAAATGTAGATAAAAAACTTAATCTTGTAAATAATCATTTAATAGAGGGTTTATTTATTGCTCCATCTCATTTAAGTACAGGTATTCAATTTGCAGATCTTGCAGCAGGGGCTATATTTAGAAAGTATGAGAAAGATGACTGTAGTTACTATAATAAAATAGAAAATTCTATACTTAATCCAAATGGCATAATAATACTTCCCAAAAACAAAAAGACGTCGAGTTGAATAAATTCAAACCTGCAATTTGACGCAGTCTCGACGTACATATATTATACAGTATCTGCACATACTTTTCAATATAATTAGCAGTGTATTATAATAAAAATTAATAAATTTGGAGGTTAATATAAATGGGGTATTCTATAGATGATTTATTAAAATCACCATTTGAAGGGATCAAAAGAATCAGTGAAGAAGGTTATGAATATTGGTCCGCAAGGGATTTATATAAGTTGCTTGATTATTCTGAATATAGACATTTCTTGCCTGTTATAGAAAAGGTAAAAGAAGCACTTGTTTCATTAAACGAGAATATTGAAGACCATATCGAGGATATGCTCGACATGGTCAAAATTGGTTCAGGAGCTGGTAGAGAATTAGAAAGTTTTAAGCTTTCAAGATTTGCTTGTTATATTGCAGTTCAAAATGCTGACCCGTCAAAACCTAATGTTGCTTTGGGACAAGCTTATTTTGCTATTAAAACAAGACAAAAAGAATTAATTGAAGAAGAACATGCTAAACTTATTCAGTCTGAAGAAGATACAAAAAGATTGTTTTTGCGAGAACAACTAAAAACCCATAACAAACAACTAGCAGATGCGGCAAGTAATGCTGGTGTAAAAGATGGCTTAGAATATGCAATTTTTCAGGATTATGGTTACCAAGGTTTATACGGTGGCTTAAAAGCAAAAGATATCCATGCAAGAAAAGGTTTGAAGAAAAGTCAAAAGATTTTAGATCACATGGGAAGCACCGAACTTGCTGCAAATCTATTCCGAGCAACTCAAACTGAAGAAAAATTAAGACGTGAAAATATAAAAGGTAAAATGCAAGCTAACCAAACCCATTATGAAGTGGGCAAGAAGGTTCGACAGACAATTGAAGAACTTGGTGGTACTATGCCATAAGATTTACCAACTGTTGAGAGCATTAAAAAGCTTGAACGACAGAAGAAAAAAGAATTGGAGGATAAAAATGGATAAATACCAAATAACATTAACTATAATTAATATTATTGCAGTGATACTTTCTCCGATTGTAGCACTACTAATTTCAAACAAAATACAAACAGACAAAGCAAAAAGACAAGAAAAAATTCAAATATTAAAAATATTAATGACGCAACGTTTTTCTGCAAAAAATATTGACCATGTTAATGCTTTAAACTTGATGGATGTTGTATTTATTGATTCCAAGGAAGTTAGAGAAGCATACAAAGATTTGTATACAGTCTATGGTAGCAAATTTGATAATAATAACGAAAATGAAGTAAGAGATTATTGTGAAAAAGCAAAAAAAGCTGAAACAAAACTTATAGAAGTAATTATAAATGATTTAGGATATAAAGATAAAATCACTTGGGATGCAATTCAAGAACCATACATTCCAAAATGGCTATCTGATGAAATTGTTGCAAGAACTGAAATAAACAACGCACAGACACATATAGCTAATTATATAAAAGCAACATTAACCCCACAAAATAAGACAACAACTAAAACTGAAAATATGCAGAAAGCAGACAAGGATAATAAAGATGAGCAAGAATAAACAAAAACTGGAACTAACTTGGATAGGGAAAGATAAGGAAATAAATCTTGAGCCGAGGATATTAAAAGAAATTCCCGAGAAGTCTTATGGAGATAAAAATACTGAAAATATGCTTATTCATGGAGATAATCTGCTTGCACTAAAAGCTCTTGAACAGGATTATACGGGGAAAATTAAGTGCATTTATATAGATCCTCCTTATAATACAGGGTCAGCTTTTGAACATTATGATGATAACGTAGAACATTCAAAATGGCTTTCTTTGATGAAATCAAGATTAGAAATATTACACACATTGCTATCTGATAATGGTTCTATTTGGATTTCACTTGATGATAACGAACAGGCATACTGTAAAATACTATGCGATGAAATTTTTGGAAGAAATAATTTTATAAATAATGTAATATGGCAAAAGAAATATTCTCCTCAAAATGATGCAAAATGGTTATCTGATAATCATGACTTTATTATGGTATATGCTAAAAATAAAGAATTATGGAAACCGAATTTATTACCAAGATCAGAAGAAATGAATGCACGGTATAAAAATCCCGACAAGGATCCAAGAGGACCTTGGAAACCCGGCGATATATCTGTAAAACGAATTACCCCAAAAGACATATATGAAATTACTACACCAAATGGCAGAAAAGTATTACCGCCAGCAGGTACAAGTTGGAGATATTCAAAAGAAAACTTTGAGCAATTGAAAGCTGATAATAGAATATGGTTTGGACCTCAAGGAGAAAGTGTTCCTGCAATAAAAAGATTTTTATCAGAAGTTAAGCAAGGAGTCACCTCTTTAACAATATGGACTTTTAATGAAGTTGGTCATAATGATGAAGCAAAAAAGGAAGTTAAATTTTTCAATAATAAAGATGTTTTTTCAACACCAAAGCCTGAACGGTTAATTGAAAGAGTCTTAACTCTTGGGTCAAATGTTGGGGATTTGGTTCTTGATTCTTTTTTGGGGTCTGGAACAACAGCTGCTGTTGCACATAAAATGGGTAGAAAGTGGATTGGTATTGAATTAGGGGGACATTGTTATACTCATTGTGAACCGAGATTGCATCAAGTTGTAGACGGTACCGATCAGGGCGGAATATCGAAAGCAGTCAACTGGAAGGGCGGAGGCGGATATAAATTTTATGAATTCGCACCCTCTTTACTTAAAAAAGATGAATTTGATAATTGGATAATTGACCCGAGATATGATGCTGAAATGTTAGCGGAAGCTATGGCAAAACATGAAGGTTATAAATTTTCACCTGATGAAAATAATGTCTATAAACAAGGTTTTTCAACAGAAAAAGACTTTATTTTCACCACAACTCAGTTTTTATCACATGAGTTGCTAAATCAAATCCACAACAAGCTTGAAAACGGTGAAAGTTTGCTTATATGTGCAACTCATTTTGAGGAAGGTGTTGGAAGTGCCTATTCAAACATTACCATCAAGAAAATTCCTCAAATGCTTCTTAACCGTTGCGAATTCGGAAAACTTGAATACAATCTCAACATCACAGACGAACCACAAGAGGAAGATTTTGAAGAATTGGAAGAGGAAGAATAATCAACAATGAACAAAACAGCAAATGAGATAAAAAATAGACTAAGTTTAAGAAAACCACAAGCTGAAAGTTTGGAAATTCTTTCCGAAATTGCAGATGTTTTGGAGTTAAAAAAGAACGTAGATTTAACATCAGCAAAAGAAAAGATAAAAGAACTGGGTGCTAAGTTTAACGAGGTTAGAAAATTTTCCGAGTTTGAAAGAGAGTTCCCTAATGTCTGCTTCTCTTTAGCTACAGGTGTAGGCAAAACTCGTCTTATGGGTGCTTTTATTGCTTATTTGCATATTGAAAAAAAGATAAATAATTTCTTTGTCCTTGCTCCTAATTTAACCATATATAATAAACTTATTGATGATTTTGGGAATCCAAGCAGCACTAAATATGTTTTTAAAGGTATTTCTCAATTTGCTCTTATGCCTCCTCAAATAATTACAGGTGATAATTACAACAAACATCAAAATATCTTTACAAATATTGCAAATACTCTATTTAAAAGGGTAAGGATTAATATTTTTAATATTTCTAAAATTAACTCCGAAACTCGAAGCGGCAAAGAACCTTTAATGAAAAGATTGTCCGAATATCTTGGAGAATCTTATTTTGAATATTTGGTTGGATTACCTGATTTAGTTTTATTGATGGATGAATCTCACCATTATCGAGCTGATGCGGGAATGAGGGTAATAAATGAATTAAACCCTGTTTTAGGGCTTGAGCTTACTGCTACTCCTCAAATTGAGAAAGGAAATAAGACACAAAAATTTAAAAATGTTGTTTATGAATACTCTTTAGCCAAAGCAATGAATGACGGTTTTGTTAAAGAACCGGCTGTTGCAACAAGAAAGAACTTTGACCCAAAACAACTTTCAGTTGAAGAACTGGATATTTTGAAACTTGAGGATGGTATAAAAATCCATGAAAATACAAAAGCTGATCTTGATGTGTATTCAAGAACAAATAATAAAAAATTGGTAAAACCTTTTGTTCTTGTTGTTGCTAAAGACACTACTCACGCTGAATGGCTTGAATCTCATATTAAATCGGATGAGTTTTTCAAAGGTTATTACAAAGATAAGGTTATGCAAATCCACTCACAGCAAAAAGGTGCTGAGAAAGATGAGAACATTGCAAGGCTTCTCACTTTAGAAGATCCAAATAATAAAATAGAAATTGTAATTCACGTTAATATGCTGAAAGAAGGATGGGATGTTACAAACTTGTACACCATTATTCCTCTTAGAACAGCAACCTCAACAACTTTAAGAGAGCAAACAATTGGGCGAGGATTGCGTTTGCCTTATGGTGAAAGAACAGGCAACCCAATGGTTGATAAACTTACAATTATTGCTCATGATAAATTCCAAGAAATCATTGAAGAAGCACAAAAAGAAGGCTCTATCATCAAGAAAGAAAATATTATTGAGATAGAAGAATCTGAAATAAACCATAAAAAAGAAGTTGTTACTACTGTTTCAAAAATTGAGCAGGATTTAATTGAAGAAGAAAAAAGAATTGAACAAATTATAGATAAAGTAGAAAAACAAAACGCAAAAATTAATTTAGAAGCAAATAAAGCTATCAATAATGCTATTTATGATGTTGCAAAACGTGGTAAAAACATTGCTTCAATGACCAAGGAAGAAATTGTTGAAACAGCGGTTAGAAACTCTATTTCAAATATAGAAAATAAAACTCAGCTTGGCTTATTTGATAATTCTGAAAAAGAATTACTTGATGCAAAAATAAAAGAAAACGCAGAAGAACAGGTTAAGAAAATTCAAAAGCTTGTAACAATTAATTATTTTATAACCAATTATTCTCTTTATAGAGGCAGATTAAGAAAATTCAAAATAATATCATAGAAATTCCAAGAATTATGATAATACCTGCTGATACAAAAGTTTGGTTTGAAGATTTTGATTTGGATACAAAAAACCTTAACTATCAACCGGTATCGGAAGAAATCAAAAGAACTACCTTAAGAGAACTTGAAACAGATGTCATATATGGTTCAGGTACATACGTTAATGATAAGTTAGACAATATTATTGTAAACGAACTTATTAATATTCCCGAAGTAAACTATGATACAACAGCAAGGCTTTTATTTAAACTTGCAAGACAAGTTATAGAGAAATTACAAAGTTATCTTAATGAAGAAGAAGTTAAAAATGTTGTACAATACAGGAAAAAGAATATAACAGAATTCATCAAACCTCAGCTTATGGAACACTTCAGAAAAGAGGTTGTAAGTTATGTTGCTCCTGATGTAAGAGGTTTAACACCAATTGTAAGATGGAATACAACTAAATTTACTCAGGACGAAGTTTATGATTTTAGGACAACTATTGAGCCAACTAGCAGAATAAAGACATTGTTGTTTACAGGTTTTAAAAAGGCGTGCCATCCGAAAGGCTACAAGTTTGATTCAAAAACAGAAAAAGATTTTTCTATTATTTTGGAAGAGGACGACGAAGTTATAAAATGGCTCAGACCTGCACCCGGTCAATTTAATATAACATGGGATAATAACAAACGTAACTATGAACCTGATTTTGTCGTAGAAACAACAGATACAATATATTTGGTTGAAACAAAAAAAGAAAAAGATATACCTACAGAAGAAGTTCAACAAAAAGCAACTGCAGCATATACCTATTGTCGAAACGCAACTGAATTTACAACTAAAAATGGGGGTAAGCCATGGAAATATTTATTACTGCCACACAACTCAGTTTCAATAAGTAATGATTTTAACTACTTTGCAAGACAGTATGAATACAAAACAGAATAGGTATATATGGCAAATTTACTAATGTTATTTAAAAGATAAATGCCCTTATTGGAATGGTTTATTGTCCGGAAGCTATAAAATAGTAATTAAAGATTTTTATAGAGGTAGTACTACCAGTAAAGATAATCCAATGTATACTGCTCTTAGATTGTCTACTTGTTTGAATAATATTTCAGATGAAATTGAAAAACACAGGCTTGAGCGTGATGCACTAATTTTATTGTGGCTAGGTTTCTTATTTTCGGATTTTAAAAATCAGCTTTACACATCAGCACAAATGGGAATAGATGAAGCGGACAGACAGCTTTCTAAAAAAGGAATAACTAAAAAAGTAAACGATATTACAAAAGAAACATATGAGGGGCAAGTTCAAGCAAGATTAAATTCAGATATTGAAGATATTATATTGACCTCGCAAAATATCAAAACAAATTCCGAGAATTTTATAAAAGAATTAAAAACAAATCCTATAAATTATGAATTTGATAAATATAAAAAAATATCGTCAGAGCTTTCCGCTGATTTAATAAAAAGAGGAATAACATACTATAAAGATAGAGCAAACAGGCAATGGGATATTTCAAAATATATAGAAATGAAAACCCTAACAGAAAAAATGGGAGCACAAAGGCTTTAATTCTTTACACGTGCAATACAGTATGGTGTTGATTTAGTAAGAATCATACATTTAAACATTAACCCGACTTGTGAGCTTTGTGCACCGTTTGAAGATAAAATACTTTCCATAACAGGTAATACTAAGGGCTATTTAAGTTTACAAGATGCACAGATGTATGGCTTATTTCATCATCGCTGCGACCACGTGCCGGAACAACTTGAACTTGCTCCGACAGATAAAGGAAACGACGGAAAGATTGAACTAAACGAAGCAAACAAAAAAAGAAAAGAATACAACGAAAAAAGAAAAGAATACGATATAACAACTGATTTAAGGTTTAATAATATATCGTCTCCCAAAAATTATAAAGAATATAAAAGATTTGGAAGTTTTTATAACAGAGGTAATGAATTAGCACAAATTATAATAAAAGAAAAAGGGCGTAATGATGATGCAGTAAAATATGCACGTAAATTATTTGATGAAAATACACTAAGAGCTTATTATAATATCGGAGAGTTACCGGAAGAAGCAGTAAATCTTCTTAATAGTGAAACTAACGAGCTTAAATTTTCCATAGATAATTTATTAAAAAATATAATTAATCATAAAGACCTTGATTTTAAAGATTATAAAAGAATCTTTAAAATAATTAAAAAACCTTCAAAAACAAGGAAATCTAAAAAACAAAATTTTAAAGATGTAATATTATTTAGTAATAAAAATAAACAATATTATATGTTAGTTATTAAAACTACAGCCAATAAAAAGGAAAACTTTATAAAATCCTTTAGAAAAATGAGTGAAGAGGAATATAATGAATACTAAAAGAGAACCCTTGTCGTATGTGGACTTTACTTCCCCACTGTCGCCCATTCGCTGCGGTCGCAAGATTTACCGTTCCAAAGAGTTCCCATATATATTATAACTCATTTTCAAACTTTTTCAACCCTTTTATGAAGAAACATGAACCATATCGAGTGCTCGCTCGGAATGGTTTTTCAGTTGTTCGGAATTTCCGAATAACTTCATTGTAGATTTTGCCCGTTTTTCAATCTGTCATAATTCTGTTTGTATATTATTTAGGTTAACTGACCGTAAAACAGTGAAAGGGAAATTTTTATGTCACAAGATGGAGCAAATCAAGAGCAAGAACAGCAAAAACAGCAAGGAAATCAAGAAGCAAAGTTTACGCAGGCGGATTTGGACAAATACCTGCAAACTCGCTTAAATGAGCAAAAAATAAAATTTGAACAGGAGTTAGCTGACCAAAAAGTAGAAGCCGAGAAGCAAGTGGAACTTGCCAAAATGGATGAATTAAAAAGAGCACAAACCGAGCTTGAGGATTACAAAACAAAATATCAAAAAGAAGCTGATAAAAATGCTTTTACCTTACAAAAAGAAGAATTAAGAAAGTATATGACAGAAAAAGAAGTACCTTCTGAATTCTTAGATTTTGTAATCAAAGAAAAAGATATGGATGCTTCAAAATCAAATGTTGACTGTCTTAAAAAAGTTCTTGATGAAGCTATCAAAAAAGGCATAGAAGCTAAAATACCCCCGCACGTACCCTCTGGAAGCAACAACGATTCCAAAAATCAAGTTACTTCAAACGGATATAGAGCGGCAATAGAAGAATTTTACACAAAAAAATAAGGAGATTAAAATATGGCAGTTACTTTAGAAGATGCAAAAAAGCTGACGCAAGATAAACTATATCTTGGTATTATTGACGAATTTCAAAAAGATACCCTTTTAAATGCAATGGTTTTTGATGATTGCGTTGCATTAAACGGTGGTTCAACTCTTGCATATACATATAACAGGGTTACAACATACCCCACGGCTGAATTTAGAAAAATTAATGCCGAATATACATCACAAGAAGCTAAAACAACACAATACACTGTTAATTTAAAAATCTTTGGCGGTTCGTATAAAATAGATAGAGTAATTCAAAATGATGTTAAAGGAATTACTAATCAAGTCGATTTTCAATCCACTCAAAAAATGCAAGCCGTAAAAGCGTTATTTTCTGATACTTTTATTAACGGCGATTCAGGACAAAATGAAGACTCATTTGACGGTTTAGATAAAGCATTGACAGGCTCATCTACCGAATACAATAAAACCGAAGCCAATTTAAATACATTAAATGTTGAACTTCAACATATCATCCTAAAAAAACAATCTGATTTGTTGTCATTTAAATACATTAAATGTTGAACTTCAACTTAAAAACAGGAATTTCGGAAGCGGTCAAAAAATAATTTAAATACATTAAATGTTGAACTTCAACTTTTGGAACATTTATGTATTTTAAAAGCACAAAGATTTAAATACATTAAATGTTGAACTTCAACTTAGGAGGATTTATGGCAGAAAGAAAAAGCAGTAATTTAAATACATTAAATGTTGAACTTCAACCTGTATTATATGGAAGTTCTCCTAAGTTTGCCTGATTTAAATACATTAAATGTTGAACTTCAACCGGTTAGTGTAACAAAAATATGTTAGGAGGATAATAATTTAAATACATTAAATGTTGAACTTCAACAATAACTGCTTATGACCAGACAAGATATTTAAAAAAATTTAAATACATTAAATGTTGAACTTCAAC
>CANQLA010000039.1 GCA_947624605.1 Candidatus Gastranaerophilales bacterium
CCGTCATTGCAAGCAATACATCTTTATCTTCAGGTTTCTCACTTAATGCTTTATTATAATATAATATTGCATTGGCATAATCATTCATTATTTGATACACTCCCGCTATCCCTATGTATGAATTGTATCCCTGCGGTTGAATGCTCTTATACTTTGAAATAGCTGCTGTATAATCCCCTTTTTCTATCAGTTTATTCGCTTCTTCGTATAAATTGTTGCTTACTTTTGCTTTTATTTCATTATATATCTCTCTAATCTCTTTATCTGCAGGAAATTTTTGCTTCGCTTGCTCAGCATATGTAAGGGCTTGTGTATATTCCTGCCGTCCGTTGTATATTTGTGCTAAATTAAGGTATAATGCTTTATCGTTTGGATTTGCCTGAATAGCAAGTTTGTAATATTTTTCCGCATTTTCTATATCTTTATTTTTATGCGATTCGTATGCCATTTTTGAATAAAAATCCGCTGAAAGTCTTACTCCTTGCGATTGAAGTTCTGCCAGAGCATCTTCTCCGGGCTTATTTTTAGTATATATTTCCGCCAGTCCCATTTGTGCTTCCGTGTTTTCGGGTTCGTATTTTAACGCATTTTTGTATTCCTCTGCCGCATTTTCCCATAAACTTAGTGCTTTATATGATTTTGCTTTCTGTAACATAGCCTGTATATTCTTCGGCTCTATCAATAACGCTTTATTACATAATTCAACAGATTCTCTATATTTCCTTTGTTCATAATATAAAATCGCCATGTTCGTTTTGGTTATCGTCAACCCGGGATTTAGTTTCTCCGCTTTCTGATATTCTGCAATGGCTCCTTCTATATTTCCCCTTTTTTGATATATTACCCCTAAATTGCAATGCGCTTCCGCATCCCCAGGATTCGCCTCACTTCGCTGCCTGCATATCTTTTCTAATGAGTTTAGTATTTCTTCTTTTTCTTGTGAATTTTTTAATGCAAAATTATAATGCTCCGCTGCTAAGGCATAATTTCCGTTCTTTTCATATGCTCGTGCTATTTTTAATCTTATATCAGCATTATCCGGATTCGCCTGAAGTGCCTTTTCATAATATTTCAATGATTCTTCCGGCCGCCCTAATATGTTTAATATATCTCCAAGACCCGTATTCGCTGCTTCTACATTGACAGGATCTTCTAATGCCCTATAATAATCATATCCCGCAGCTGCAAATTCTCCTTGCATCCTTAGCGTTTTCCCCGATTTTACAAGCCCTTCCCCTGTTATATCTTTCTTTAAACTCCTCTCAAGTGTGTTTAAATTCCCTATGGCTGCCATATATGCATTATTGTATTCGTTTCCTTCTCCTTTGCCTTTATAACATACAAAATAAAATACCGCTGATTTTAAGTCATTTAACGCTTTTTGCGGTGATTTCTCCGTATTGTTATAATATTCCGCACGGCTTACATATGAATTTATTAATCCTATTTTTGATGATGTATCATTTGGGTTTTCTCTTAATGCTGCCCTAAATTCCTTTATCGCACTGGAGTATTGGCTGTTTTGATAATATTTTTGACCTTGTATATACCTATAACTCGGTATATTATCATTGTATACCTCTGCTTTTATTTGCGGGGATGCTATGCTTGCCATTGTTATTATCGTTATTATAATTTTTCTTATTTTCATTTTTTTCTCGTTTTTTTCGTATAAAATTATTTTAACTGATTTTATTAAAAAATAAACACTCCTATAGGAGAATAACTGCTTTTTTTATAAAAATTTTTTCAAAACTTTTTGCTCTTTATAATAAACCTTTTGTTGTTAATAACCTCTCTTTATTTTGTTCATCTATCTTTACTGCCTGTCTTAATGCGTGCGCAAATGCTTTGAATGTGCATTCTATAATGTGATGTGTGTCTTCTCCGTTAAGCATGTCAATGTGAATCGTCGATTTTGAACTCTGTGAAAAACTCCTGAAAAAATGAGATAAAAGCACTGTTTCAAAATCTGATGTCTTTTCATCTTTCAACGGTACATTAACTCTGCAATACGTTCTCCCTGATATATCTATTACACATCTGACAAGTGCTTCATCCATTGGCAGACACTTCTCCCCATATCTCTTTATCCCTTTTTTATCTCCAATTGCTTCTAATATTGCCTCTCCTAATGTTATTGCCGTATCTTCCACCAAATGATGACTATCTCCGTCTTTGGTTTTTGCTTCTATTTTTATGTCTATTCCCGAATGGATTGATATTTGCTCCAGCATATGTTTGAAAAATTTTATATCAGTGTTTATTTCATTTTCACCTTTTCCGTCAAGGTTTATTTCTATTTGTATATCGGTTTCTTTTGTTTCCCTGTTTTTTTTGGACTTCCTCATTCGTTTCGCTTTCTATTATTTTTGTTATTTCATTTATTGATGTTAATACTTTCTCTGCACCATTATCCGTCAGATATCGCCTTTCTTCTTCATTTTGACTTTGGGGAGCCAGTATTCCTATGCTATGGACTTTTGCTCTGTTTCCGCATATTATATCATCTTTTGTATCTCCAAAATAATATACTTCTTTATACAAAACTTTTTCTTTTATTTTTTCTATTCCGTATTTATCAGGTTTCTGTCTGCCTTCCGGTATATCGTCCATTGTTATTATAGGATAAAAGTATTGTTCTGCATTCTCCTTTTTTAACGTGTAAATCGCTTCTTCTCTCGGTCTTCCTGTGAAAATTGCAAGGTTGTACTTTTTGGCAAGCTCTTTGATTATTTCTACCCTGAATAAAAATTTTTCTTCGTTTATTAATCCTTTTCCTTTTTTAAAATATATTTCTTCAAAAAATTTTATTAATTCGCCTCTGTTTACTTTTATCCCTTCCTTTAAAAGTAAGTACTCCGTTAAATCCCAATCGTTATTTAATCCTCCGAGGTTTTTTGCATCTGAAATTTCTTTATAACTTATCTCTTTTTTCGCAAAATGTTCGTATGTCTTTTTTATTGTCGTTCTGTATGAGTTGGATACATCTGCTAAAACACCATCCATATCAAATATTAATGTCGGTTTTGGCTGTATTAACGAAATTATTTTTTTCGCACTCTTTGTGTCAGGTGCGGTTATCCTTATTAAGTCCTTCATTCCTTCATCTGAAAATCTTCGGACTTTTATTCCATGTTTCAACAGTGTGTGATATACATATTCAGCTTTTTCGCCTGCATTAAATAATATGAAATTGGCTTCCGACGGGTATACTTCAAATTTTAATTTTTTTAACCCGTTTGTTAATATCTCTTTCGATTTTTCAATTTCTGTTTTTATTTTTTCTATATGTTTTATGTCTTTGAGTGCTGCTTCCGCACCTACTGCTGCTGCTATGTTCACAGAATACGGTGATATTACTCTCTTTAATATCTTAATCCTTTCCGGATTCGTAATTATGTATCCTATTCTTAATCCGGCAAGGGCAAAGTCTTTGGATAATGATTTTACTATCGCTATATTATCGTACTTTCTTACTTCCGATATCATTGACTCGCTGCAATATCCGGCATACGTTTCATCAAATATTACCAGCTTATTTTTCGCTGCCTTTATTATTTTTTCCGCATTCACTCTCGTTATACATTCGCCCGTCGGATTGTTCGGACTCGTTAGGTGCACTATCTTTATTTTTTTATTGCTCTCAAGCTCTTTTATGAATTCTTCTATCGGAAATTTCCATCTCTTCTTATACTCTATTTCTACAACTTTCGCTCCTGCTATTTCTGCATATATTTTTGGCATAGAAAATGATGGCTTTACCGTAATCATCTCGTCTTTTTCAGATAAATATGCCTGCATTAGCGAATATAACGCTTCGTCTGCTCCATTTGTTACTTTTATCCACTCTGCTTCCGTTTTTGTATATTTTGCTATTTCTTCCGTTAGCCTTCCATAATGAGGATATGTCAATATTTTTTCTTTTGATATGTTTTTTATCGCTTCACAAACTTTTGTTGAACAACCAAATATATTCTCGTTTGCATCAAGTTTTAACTTATATTCTTCCGGATACATCGGAACTTCATAACATTCTATTGATTTAATCGCACTTTTCGGCTCAACTGCTTTTTTATTTGACATAATATTCCGCATTGACAGTTGCTCGTACTTTTATCTTTCCCGGTGTGATTGATGTCGCCGGTTCCGCTACTGCATCTTCCGCCCCATTATTCGCTCCGAATGACATCATTTTCGCTGAATAATTATTCCTGAAATTTGTTGTATTATTCATCTGCGTATAACATCCCGTATGTATCGCTTTTACTCCTTTTATCGTATGCTTGGCTGAATTTGCAGCAACTTGTGCTATATTCTCTGCTTCCCGCGCTGCTTCATATATTAAATCTTTACATATCGTTCCGTCATTTTCATAGGAAAATGACAGTGCATTCACTCTGTCTGCTCCGGCTTTTATCGCTGAATCTATCATTTTTCCCAGCATTTCTGTTGACTTTGTTCTTACTGTGATTGAATTCGTTACCGTATATCCAGTTAATTGCTTTTTATTTGATTTATATATATAGTTTGGGTTCGCTGTATATGCTCCTGTGCTTATTTCTGTAGTATCTGCTTTCTCTTTTTTATATTTCTCAAGCTCCTTTTTTATTTCATTAATAACTTCTTTGTTTTCTATCGATGCCGCTTCTATCGTTTTCGCCGTCGTTTCTTTTGTAAATGTTACTTCCGCTATATTCGGATATACGTCTTTTGTCTTTTCTGAACTTGATGATATATATCCTCTCTCTTCAGATATTTTCTCTATCATCGAACTGCTTACTTCTTGCTCGGTACATATCATACTTAATAATAATATTATTATTATCTTTTTCATTTATTGTTTTCCTCCGAATTTTGCGTCTTTTCACAATCTTCGTTTATTCTTTCCTGTTTTATTCGCTCTACAAATTCTCTGATTTCTTCATCATTCATTCCCGGTGTACACCCAAAATGCATTGACGGTATTTTGCCATTGAATGCAAACCATATAAGAAAACATATCGCCCATAACATTACCCCATGTATAAGACTCATTTGCGGCATATCTTGTATGTATGGTGTTATTAAATTCCAAATGTGCATCGCTATAAACCC
Organism: Candidatus Gastranaerophilales bacterium; assembly: GCA_947624605.1. Classification (GTDB taxonomy): domain Bacteria; phylum Cyanobacteriota; class Vampirovibrionia; order Gastranaerophilales; family Gastranaerophilaceae; genus RUG841. Next base: position 5,098 of record CANQLA010000039.1, read on the forward strand.
GGGAAATACCGTAAATCCCGTAATTAAACAACATAAAATGAAAATTACCGTTAATAATCCTTTAATTCCTCTGATTTCTATTATTCTGCCTCGTCTGTTCATCATCTTCAACCATTTCCGTAAACTTCTTTTCATCTATTATTATAACACCTAAAGAAACTGCTTTGTCAAATTTTGAACCCGGATTTTCTCCACATAATACATATGTCGTCTTTTTACTTACTGTTGACGATATTTTCCCTCCCATCGATTTTATTTTTGCTTCAAATTTACTCCTCGGCTCTGTTAATGTTCCTGTTATTACAAATGTCATATTTTTGAATTTGTTTGAAATTATTGCATTCGCCGCACTTTGAGGATTGACTCCGTACTCTTTTAATTTCCTTAATATCTTTTTATTCTCTTCGTCTCTAAAATATTCTACTATGCTTCGACCTACTTTCTCTCCTATTCCGTCTATATCTTTTAGTTCCTCTATCGTCGCTTCCTTTATTCTTTCCAGTGTTGAAAATTCATTTGCTATAAGTTCCGCTGTCTCTTTTCCTACCAGTTTTATACTAAGAGATGTTATAAAATTTTTTAGTGGCCTGCTTTTACTTTTTTCAATTGATTTCATTAAATTTTGCGCCGATTTCTCTTTTATTAAACCTATTTGCATTAAATCTTCTTCTTTTAATGTATATATGTCCGCTATGTCTTTAATTATTCCTTTTTCTACTGCTTCTTGTACTATCGATTCCCCCATTCCGTCTATATCCATCCCTTCTTTGGAACACCAAAATTCAATTCTTTCTTTTATTTGTGCCGGACAGGATTTACTGTTCGGACAATACAATATTACTTCTCCTTCCGGTTTGACAAGCTTTGTTTTGCAGCTTGGACAATATTTTGGACGTTCATATACTCCGTTATCAATTTTTTGATTAGATTTTCTTATAACTTTGGGGATTATTTCCGCCGCTTTCTTTATTATTACTTTATCCCCTATGTTTATATGCAGCCTCTCTATTTCTTCAAAATTGTGAAGACTTGCCCTTTTTACTATTGTCCCTGCAAGTTTTACCGGTTTTAATATCCCTACGGGTGTTATCGCTCCTGTTTTCCCTACACCTATTTCTATATCTATTAATTCACTTTCTGTCTCTTCCGGTGGGAATTTGTACGCCGTTGCCCACTTTGGCGCTCTTGATGTATACCCCAGTTCGTTTTGTTTATATATATCATTTACTTTTACTACTATTCCATCTGTTGCATAATTTAGTTTGTTTCTCTCTGTTTCCCAGTATTTACAATATCTTTCAACACTTTCTATTGAATCATGCTTCTTCGCATTTTCGTTAACTGTAAAACCTTCTTCTTTTAACATTTGTAAAATTTCAAAATGTGTCTTAGGACTGTCTCCATTTGGAAAAATCGCTGCATATGCAAAAAATTTTAACTCTCTTTCTCCTGTGATTTTCGCATCATCCTGTCTTAATGACCCTGATGCCGCATTCCTTGGGTTCGCAAATTCTTTTCCTCCTTTTTTGCGCTGACTTTCATTTAATTTTTCAAATGCTTCCAGAGGCATGTATACTTCTCCCCTCACTTCTATATCTATTCGACTTTTTATTTTTTGCGGTATGTTTTTTATCTCTTTTATATTCTCCGTTATTACTTCTCCTGTGATTCCATCTCCTCTCGTAGCTCCTATTTGTAATTCTCCGTTTTTATATGTCAATGCACACGCTAATCCGTCTATTTTTAATTCTGATACTATTTCTACCTTTCCCTCCGGATATTCCCTTTTCATCCTATCATACCACTGCTTTAAATCTTTTATGTTATTTGAATTGTCTAAACTGTATAATCTGTATCTGTGTTTTATCTCTTTTAATTTTGTTCCACCTTTCGACCCTACTGTCTGTGTCGGACTATCTGAAGTTATGTACTCAGGATATAGTTCTTCCAGTTTCTTTAATTCCCTATATAGTTCATCATATTCATAATCTGATATAGTTGGGGTGTCTTCTTCATAATATGCTTTGTTATGTCTCTTTATCTCTTTTTTTAATTCTTCTATTCTTTGCTTAAAAAGTTCCACTTCTATTTTCCTCTGTTTATTTATTTTTTTTATTCTACAATAAATTTATGAATTTAGGGAAAAAAATTAATAATATTGCAATTTCTAAAAGAGTTCTTTTTACTACTCCTTCTCACGACAGAAATTCTTTCGTAATTCCTGATTTTGAAAATTTCTTCGGCTCTAAGTTCCTCCTCCATGACTTATCCGAAATAAACGATTTGGATAATTTGGCTGATCCACAAAATGATATCTTAAAATCAATGTCACTTTCCGCTTCTCTTTTAAATGTTAATGATCTATTTTATCTTATTAACGGTTCTTCCTCAGGTATTATCGCAGCTATAACCGCTGTTTTATCTCCGGGTGATAAGGTCTTGATTGCAAGAAACTGCCATAAATCTGTTTTAAACGGACTGATTCTTACAGGTGCTCATCCTATTTGGTTTTTGCCTGATTTTAACAAAAATTGGTCTATCTTCGATTCCGTTAATCCTCTCCAAATTGATTCCTATCTCCGTATATTTCCCGATATTAAAGCTGTTATTATTACTTCTCCTACTTATGAGGGCGTATGCTCAGATATTTCCTCTATTGCTGATGTTTGCCGTAAATTTTCCGTAAAACTTATCGTCGATGAAGCTCACGGTGCTCTTAAATCTTTCGCTCCTCATTTTTTCGGCAAAAATGCCATACTTTGCGGTGCTGATATCTCTGTTCAGTCTCTTCATAAAACTTGCGGCGCTCCTAATCCTTCTGCTATCTTGCTTTCAAATGGCTCTATTAACAGACAGGTAATTCAGGATGCTTTAAATCTTTTTATTACATCTTCTCCTTCTTATCCTATTCTTGCTGCTATTGAGTCTACTATCAATTTCCTATCTTCTGACAAAGGTCTGGATTGTATTCATAAACTTATAAAATATATTATAGATTTTAAGTCCGCCTTTCGTCGTTATAATAATATTCATTTTTGTCCTTTTAACGACCCTTCCAAATTATTGGTTAAAATTGACGGTTTGTCCGGTTTTGCTTTATCTGATATTTTATTCGATGAGTTTAATATTGAAGATGAATCGGCTAATGCTTCCTCTTTCCTCTTTTTAACCGGTATCGGTACTAAAAAAAATAAACTGAATCTCCTTGAAAATGCCCTAAAATCAATCTTGAATTCTTCGTTTCCTCATTCTGATTTACTTTCTTCTTGCCCTCTTATTATTCCTGATTCCGCTTTTTCCCCAAGACAGGCTTTCTTCTCAGATAAAATTGTTATTGATATTTCTAAATCCTTCGGCAGAGTCTGTGCTCAAGTTATAACCGAATATCCTCCCGGTATCCCTTTGCTCATCCCCGGTGAAGTTATTTCTCATTCTCATATCAATTATCTGAAAAACAAATTCCCTTTAATTAAAGTCATCAGGTAAATTTTCCATAAAATCAGGAATTGCTTTTTCTCCTTTTTCTTTGACAAATTTGTTCGCCTCTTCTTCTCGCATTTCTTTGCTTTTTATTTCTGTTTCCTCTTTCTTCGTATCTTGCTCTATCCGTCTTTCGTTTAATTTCGTCTGTGGAACAGGGGCAATCTTAACTCCTGTTATCCATTTAAAACTCTTTACCGCTTTTACACTGTCTGTTGACCCTTGTATCTCTACTGCAAATAGTCTTGTCGTTAATCCACTATCCGGATTTAATTCCGGTATCGATTCTGCTACCACTTTCGGTATCTCAGTATTATATTCTTCATAAAATAAATTCCCTATTGATGTTTCTGACGATGAATTCATTATCGTTTTGGGTATAGGATTTGCTATGTCTCCTAATAATTTTTCTACTTCCTGTGATATTCTTCCATATATCTTTATGTCCGCAAGATCATTTAGAATGTTTATTTTTCCTGTTATATAAAGACTCATATTCGGTCCTTCTACCGTTAATGGCTTTAAATATGCATTCCCTCCGATTAGTTCTATTTTCCCTTTCGATATTGTATATAATCCTGTGTTTTGCGGCTTTATTGCTTTTATTACTGACATCGCCGTCATCTTCATTATACTTTGACTGATTAAATTTTGTGCATACAAAAAATGTTCAAATTGTCCTAATGGTCCCATTGTTCCTTTTGTGGCACTATAATCTATATACCCCTTTGCCGTTCTGAGTTGTTCGCTTCGTTTGTTTCCTATTGTGCTTATCTTAACTTTATAGTCTATTTCCCCTGATACTTCCTCATCCTTTCCGGTTAAATCCTGCATTAGCATTCTCATATTTGCTTTCTTTCCTTTTATTTCACTGACTGTCGATGTGTGTATAAAATTATATTCTGCATTGCCTGTGATATCTCCTCTGTATGCATTCCCTGTTATATTTTTCATTTTTAGTATATTATCTTCTAATTTTATCTCACAATTTATCTCCTCTGCTTGTATTCCGCAGGTTTTTATTCTCTGTATCTTTGCTTTCCCTCCTGTAATTGTTATCGGAACAAATATCCCAGGATATCCTATATTGTTTTGCGTTTCGCTGAATATTTCGTTAATTTCATCTGAATCTATATTGGTTGCCCTGATTTCTACATCTTCTATTATATATCTTTCTTTTAACGGCATTTTTATACTGCTCTCAATTGCCATTTCTGATTTGCCTACTTTTAATTCGGGTATTATTATTTTTGCTTTCCCTTTTTCTATTATTATTTTATTTGTTGCACTATTTAATTTGTATTCCGGTATGTTTATGTCCTTTATATTTATTATCCCTCCGATTTCAGGACTTTTTACGCTTCCGTCCAATATCACCCCAGCTTGTATTTTTATCTCTGAATTCTTTAATCCTTCAAGTGAAAATGTAACCGACTTTGGTATGCTAATTTTTATTTTGTCATATTTTAAACTTCCTTTCCTTTCTATCCTTCCGCTAATTATTGCTATCTTATCATAATTTCCGTTTCCTTCTTCACTATTTATACTTATCTCTTTTATATTTATCTCTTTTGGATTAATTCTCCCTTCGATATTCGTTATACTGTTTTTATTTAATAACTCCTTTATAACTATTGCAGAAATATAATTGTTTGCATCTGATTTCATTGAAACTCTTACATCTGCACTTCTACCCTTACCTCTTACTTCTCCTTTTATGCCTATTTTACCTTTCGCTGCAACTTTTATATCCTTTATATAACCTCTGCTTTTAAGGTAACGGTATAAATGTTGACTCGATAATTCCCCTTCTGTTAATATATTAAATTCCGGTTCTTTGGTGTAATCTTTAACTTTTATACTTAATGTGATTGGATCTGCTCCAAATCTTAAAGTTGTTTTAGGAATTTGTGCTTCTTCTTTGTCAAAGATAATCTCTATTATGTCGGAATTCAATGTATTTGAAAATTCTTCTTCCAGTATTGTCGATTTGTTTAATATTATCTGCCCTTGCGGTCTGTCTTTTGTTCCTCTTATTATTAAATTGCCATCTTCAAATCTTATTATTGGTGTGTTTTGGCTTCTTATCGTAAATTTCCGAAGTTTCGCTTGTATCTCCGCTTCCGGAACTTTTGCCGTACCTTTTATCTTTGCATTTATTCTTATTTTACCTTTTATATTTGGTTCTTTTCCTTCCTCTTCCGGTAAAAATATATTTAAAAATTTTTCTGCACTAAGCTCTTCCGATTTGATTAATATGTTTAATTTCGTCTTTGAATCTACTGTCCCGGTTATCGTTATCGGTGTCTCATTTAAATGTATCTCAGACGGTTCTATCTCAATTTTATTGTTTGAAAAATTTATTTTTGTATTTATTCCTGAAAATTTATATCTTGATTTTTTACTTTTAACCGTTGCATTGCTTACTTCCGCTCTACCCTCCGAATGCATGGTTTTGAAGTTACTTTTGATTTTGAAATTTAAATTCACTTTCCCAAATATATCATAATCATTAAGATTATTTTTTATATTTAATATATTTAAAAACTTTTCAACCGTTTCTTTTACTGTATGCATATCCGCAGATTTAGCACTTATCGCCAGGTCTATATTCTTATCTTTCCCATAGTTAAAAGTACCTGTAACTTCTATTTTATTTATTTCATCCGTTTTTAAATCTGCATTAATTTTAATCTTTTTATCTTCAATTGTTAATTCCGCTTTATTTTTTTCTATCGTTTTACCGCTTAATTTGTAACTTAAATTATTAATTAAGACAAAACCTGTAGTCTTATACGACTTTTCATGTCTTTTAAGTTTCGTTTTCGCTATAACTGTTCCTTTCGTTTCATTGCTTTGTATGTACCTGAATGGATTTGTATTAAATAATTTTTCTTTTATCCTATGTATATTTGTTTCAGTATCTATATCATAATTGATATACTTTCCGGTATTGTGTGAAAGTATTCCCGTAGTTATAATTTTAATTCCGTTTGTATTCATTATCGGCGAAATTATTAACTTTTCTCCTTGTAATATAAATGGCTCTTTATATAATTTATCATATGCCTTTATTTTATATTTGTTGATTTGTATATTCGGTATCCCTCCATATAAAACAAATCCTGCTTGTTTCGTTTGGGGTATTATGTTTGCATTTATGTATTTGTCAAGTGAACTATTACCTTCTCCGTCAATGTCAAACGAAAGTATTGGTCTGTCAGCAACAATTTTGTCAATATATATTTTTTTTGCCAGAATAGGTATTACCTTTACTTGAATATTGAGATTTCTTACTTTTATAAATTCTCTTTTATCCGGATATAAAATTGCAGCGTGATGAATTTTTATGTTTATGTTTGGCGTAAACGTTGACTTTAACTCAACTTTTTCCATCCATATTTTCAATCCCGTTTGTTCAAAAAAATCGTTCTCAAGTTGATTTTTAAATGAATTCATGTCAAAAAACATAGGAAAAGCAACTAAAATTGCTAAATATAAGGTGAAAATTAATACTAATGTTATAAGAATAAATCGTCTTATAAATAATAATATTTGCATTATTTTAACTCTTATTTTTGTGCATCCGCTCCGCTTACAACTTCCGTAATCTCTTGTGTAATAGCTGCTTGCCTTGCTTTATTATACTCAACCGTTAAGCTCTGTATCATATCATCTGCATTTTTGCACGCTGATGACATTGCTGTCATTCTTGATGCCAGTTCGCTCGCTGCTGCTTCCAGCAAAGCCTGATATATAATATTTGCTACATAATAAGGTACTATATTTGTTAAAATTGTCGGCAAATTTGGCTCAAATTCCATTTCTACAGAATATTTTTCATATTTCTCCACTGTTTCTTCCATCGGTAAAAGTGCCCATTCTTCAACAGAATACGACATCATATTCCTAAATCGTGTCGTTATTATCTTCATTTCATCAATTTCCCTTGCAACAAAAAGATTTGACATGTCTTCCGCTGCTATACTTCCAAGAGCTGAACTTCCTCCTTCTACAAATGCCGGATATGTTTTTTCTATTTTGAATTTCGTATTCTTTTGTTCTCTTTTTAATGCATTTAAGCCTTTCTGTCCGATTATGAACAGTTTTACTCCTATTCCTCCCTCATTGCATTTCTTTATCTCTTTTATTGTATATCTTACTATGTTCGCATTGTATGCTCCTGCAAGTCCTTTATCCGATGAAATTACCAATATCCCTATATTCTTAACTGCTCGTTTCTCAAGCAGTATTTTCCAATTATTGACAGATTTTTCCGCCGGCTCTTTATCGTCCGGATACGTTTTTATCGTTGATATTAATCTTTGGAACATCTCGTACATCTCTTTTGTAAAGGGTCTCGATGCTTTTACCGCATTTTCACACTTCTTTACCTTCGCAGCAGCAACCATCTTCATTGCTCTTGTGATTTTTTGTGTGCTTTTTATACTCGATATTCTGTCTTTTATGTTTTTTTGATTCATTTTCTTATCCGAAATAGCTGATTTTGTACTTTTCTATCTCTTTTTTTAAGGATTCTTTATCCTCTTCCGTTAATCCTGCTCGATTATTCAGCCTGTCCGCTAATTCTTTCATATTTGCATTGAAATATTCAAACCAGCCTCTTTTGAATTTTATCATGTCTTTATCTTCTACATTATCAAGGTATCCTTCATTTGCAGCATATAATATTGAAACTTGCTCTGCTACACTTAAAGGTTCATATTGAGGTTGTTTAATAACTTCTGTCAGCTTCTGCCCCCTTAACAATTGGTCTCTCGTCGCTTTATCAAGATCACTCGCAAATTGTGCAAATGAAGCTAATTCCCTATATTGTGCAAGCCCAAGACGTAAGTTCCCTGCTACTTGTTTTATCGCCTTCGTTTGTGCTGCTCCTCCTACTCTTGATACCGATATACC
>CANQLA010000040.1 GCA_947624605.1 Candidatus Gastranaerophilales bacterium
TAATAAACGGCGATGACATATTGATATATACAACAGGCTCAATACTGGAAGAAGTTTATGATGCGGTTGAAATGTTAAAGCAGGAAAATATCTCAGCCTGTCTGGTTAACGTTGTTTGCTTAAAGCCATTTAATAAAGAAGAACTTATAAAAAAACAAAAAAATTATAAAATGATTTTTACGGTCGAAGAACATAATATCTATGGAGGGTTAGGAACAATAATTGCCGAAACACTTGCTTATGAAGGAATAGGTAAAAAAGTTTGCCCCATAGGATTAAACGATACTTTTGCAATAACTTACAGCAATTATAAAAATGTGAGAAAAGCTAACAAACTTGATGCAAAAAGCATTTATTCAAAAATCAAAGAGGTATTTGTAAATTATATCAATTAAGCAGTAAAAAATATAAATTTGTAAAACCTTTGCCGTAAAACTGTCAGAAAATGTTCTTAAACAAGTCGATATACTTGAAAAAAGTATATCGGATAAAAAATATTTTTAAAACAAAAAAGCCCAAATCGGTGTTTGTCATAAAAATAAAGTAATTACGTACTTGAAAAGGAGAATGTTAATATGAAAGAGTATACTGAAAATTTTACGGACAAAATGGAAAATATAGCCCCCCCCCCCAGGGAATATAAATATTTTGATATATATATCGGAATGAAGGAATCATTTGAACGAATAGTAACAAAGGATATGGAGGATAAATTCAGAGAAATATCAGGAGATAATAATCCGCTGCATTATGATGATAATTTTGCACAAGAAATAAGTAAAGGAAAATATAAAAAACATGTAACTTTCGGAATGCTGACAGCAGGTTTATATTCAACCGTTGCAGGGATGTACCTTCCGGGTAAATATAGTTTAATTCACAGTTTTGACGAAATTTCTTTTGTAAAACCTGTTTTTGAAGGAGATAAATTAACGGTTACGGCAGAAGTTACCGATAAAAATGACAGTTTAAAACTTATAGTTTTAAAAATCTGTATCAAAAATCAGGAAAATAAAACCGTATCTAAAGCAAAAATGAAAGTAATCGTAATGGAGTAAACTTTCTTGACATTTATATTTATTTATTTTAGCATTAAAAGGAAATTTAACCCTATATTGAGGAAATTGATATGAACAGAGAAGAAGTTTATGAAAGATTAACAAGAGTTTTTTGTGATGTATTTGATGATGAAAATATCAAATTAAACGATGAAACAGTTGCTGATGACATTGACGGCTGGGATTCATTTGAACATATAAATCTTGTTGTTGCGGTTGAAAATGAGTTTCATTTTAAAATACCCATGAACAAGGTTATTACTATGAAAAATGTCGGTGAAATGGTTGACATCATATTGGAATTGGGAAAATAGAGAAAAAATGTCGTTAACAAGTTTTTGGTTTTTTGTTTTTTTGATAATAACTTTATTTGTATATTATCTCTTCCCTAAATTTCAAAAATATACAATTTTAATTGCGAGTTTGATTTTTTACAAATTAATAAGCCCTCAAAATATAGGTATAGGTGTTTTATTACTTGTAATATTTTGTGCAACATATTTTGGTGCAATATTAACGGAACATTTTAAATCTTTTTTACAAAAGAAAATAACGTTTATTTTTTCAATAGGAATAATTATTTTTATCCTTTGTTATTATAAGTATTTACACAATTTTCTTTCAGTAGTGACAGAAATGTTTAATATCAATGCAGACGTATCTTTTATCAAACTGGTTCCATACATTGGTGTATCTTATTTTTCACTTTCGGCAATCGGATATTTAGTAGATATTTATTGGAATTCATACAAAGCAGAAAAACATCCCGTTATAATTGCAAATTTTCTTTATTATTTTCCACAAGTAATTTCAGGTCCTGTTACCAGATTCAATGAGATGAGAAAAGAATTTGCGGAAACACACGCTCTTGAGTTTGAAAATATTTATTACGGCTTAAGAAGAATGATGTGGGGATATTTCAAAAAACTGGTTATTTCCGAACGTTTTGCCTGTGTGGTTAATGGAGTATACGGTCATTATACGGATTTTGGAATGATAGATATAATTTTGGCGACATTCGGGATGTATGGATATAATAATAGGAGCATCAAGATTATTCGGCATTAAACTTCCTGAGAACTTTAACGCACCTTTCTTTTCAAAAAACATTCAGGAATTTTGGCAAAAATGGCATATAACACTCGGATTATGGTTTAAAGATTATGTTATGTATCCTGTACAGATGTCGCCGTTAATATTAAATTGCGGAAAATTTTGCAAAGAAAAATTCGGTAAAAAAGCAGGTAAAAAAATTCCGTTTTACCTTTCTATGTCAGCTCTGTGGTTTTTAATAGGAATATGGCACGGTGCCAGTGCATATTATTTTATAGCTTCAGGTCTTGTTCCTTTTATACTGATAACTCTTATGGATATATTCAAACCGATTATTGAAAAATTTGAAAAAAATTATGTTCAGGATATTAATTCTCCTTTGTATATAACCGTTCAAAGAGTTTGTACATTTTTATCGGTAAGTGTTTGTTGGTTTTTTGTATGTTCATTAAGTGCAAAAAACAGTATTGCTATTGTTAAACACGCTGTTAATTCTGTTTTAACGTGTAATATATTTAACAAATTTGATTTATTAAACATAGCTGTATATGATATTGTAATTATGTTGATAGGCTTATCTGTTTTATGTTTTTCCGATTATTTACAAAACAAGGGAACTTCACTTACAAAATTTATAGATTCGCAAAAACCGATAGTCGGATATGCCGTTATATATGCGGAAGTTTTAGCGATTATGATTGTTGGCAATGTCGCAAGTTCGCAATTTATATATTTTAGGTTTTGAGGCAGATTTGTATGAGTAAGGAATTTACTGACAGTTCATATAATATAGTCCCCCCCCCCCACGGTGATAATAAAAAATGGTTTAAACTTTTATATTTTATGCCAATAATTTTATTTCTTATTTTAATGAATTTAATTAACGATCCGGGAGGTATTTTTTCAGAAAAGCATAAATTGTATGTTGATAAAATTCTTTCCGGGAAAATGACTTTTTTGGGAATAGAAATCGTAAATGCACGTAAAATGAAACAAATATTAATACAAAAAATGCCTAAAAATAATGACGTATTAATATTAGGTCCGAGTTTGGTTTGGGGAATAAGAAAAGGTGATACAAATTCTGAAAAGACTTTTAACTTGGGAGTTGATCAAGCTAATATCAATGATTTATTAGCACAATTAGCACTTATTGAAATAAACAAAGTAAATACTAAGAAAATAATTTTCTGTATTGATTCATATCTTTTTGATAAGAACATATATAACAGCTTTGAACCCAGTCGGGACTTAATGCCTTATACAAATTATATGATTAAACTTTTAAATAATGAACCAAATATATCTCCTCCAAATTTATCGGATATAAAATTTGCCCGCACTGTTACTGCAATTAAAAGTTTATTTTCCATATCTTATTTTCAAAGTTCAATAAAATACTTTTTCAAAATCATATATTTCAACTATATTACAAAAGAAAAAGTAAATAACGGTTATATTTCCGCAGAGGAATTAAATACAATTGACAGAAGAAAAATTAACGGTCCTGCTTATGATGCTGACGGAAGTTTCATATATCCTTTAAAATATCAAAACCGAACTCTTGATGATGTTTTAAAGGATATAAAAGATTATCATTTTAAAAGAAAGCACCCCGGATTTTCCATAAATGAACATATGAGTGAATTTAGCAAAGATATTTTTGAAAAAACGGTAAAATATTATAAAAATAAAGGTGTTAAAATAGAATTTTTTATTTGTCCTCTGCCTCCTTCATACTGGGATATTTTACCTATGACTAATTACCCGATTTTAAAAGAAGAGGAAGATTTTGCATATTATTTAAGTAATAAATATGACATACAGATTACCGGCTCAATAAATCCGTATAAAGTGGGAATTCATGATGCTGATTTCTACGATGCAAGGCATGTAAGACACGAAGTTTTAAGTAAATATTTTAATTTTAAATATTAGAAAATTCTTTTTATATCATTTTCTTTATGTTAAAATAAGGCATGCGTAACAGTTAGTCCAGGATTTTATGAGGTTTTTATGCAGCAAACTATGGAAGATTTACATTCATCAAATATAGCCCCCCCCCCCAGGGCGGAATTGTTAAGAATAAATGGATAATTTTTCTTTATTTTGTACCGTTATTTTTATTTTTAATTTTAATCAATTTGTTATGTGATCCTGCAGATTTATTTAACTCAAGAGATGAAAAAACGGTAGATTTAATTCTTTCAGGAAGACTTATTCATTTGGGAATAAAAACGCACAATCATCGTAATATTAAAAAAATCTTGATAGAAAAAATGCCTAAAAATAATGATGTTTTAATATTAGGTCCGAGTTTGGTTATGGGAATAAGCAAAAGTGACACCGGTGCTGAAAAAACTTATAATTTAGGGGTAGGAGGTGCTGATCTTAATGATGTTTTAGCACAATTGGCACTTTTGGAAATTAACAAAGTTAATTCTAAAAAAATGATTTTTTGTATTGATTCATTTCTTTTTGATCAAAATTTATATAATAACAGTCAATTAAATAAAGAATTAATGCCATATTCAAAATATATGTTAAAACTGTTAAATGGTGAAAAAAATATTCAAGAGCCAAATTTATCCGATGTTAAATTTGCACATAGAATTATTGCCTTAAAAAATTTATTTTCAATTTCGTATTTTCAAAGTGCATTAACATATCTCAGGCGAATTATTTATCGTGCAATTATCTCAAAAGAAGAAGTTAACAACAGTTATTTATCCATAGAAGAAACAAACAAAATTAATGCGGATAACAGAAAGAATATCAACGGACTTGCATATTATACCGATGCAAGTATAATATATCCTTTAAAATATGAAAAAAGAACGATTGATTTTGTATTAAAAGACATAGAAAAACGTCACGCACAAAAAAGCCATTTTGGTTTTACTGATAATGCACATATAAGCAATTTTAGCAAAGATACTTTTGAAAAAGTGATAAAGTATTATAAAGCTAAAGGTGTTAAAATAGAATTTTTTATTTGTCCTTTGCCTCCTTCTTATTGGGATATATTACAACAGTATAATTTTCCGATTTTAAAAGAAGAAGAAGAATTTGCACATTATATTGCGAAAAAATACAATATTCCGACAACAGGCTCAATAAATCCGTATAAAGTGGGAATAAAAGATGTGGATTTTTACGATGCAAGACATGTAAGAAATGATGTTTTAAGTAAATATTTTAATTTTAAATATTAGAAATAAATATTTATTAAAAACAAGTTTTTCAAAATGCAGATAAACAGACCGGAAAAATTTCTGTCAAATACATACGGATACACAACCGGCTTATACAAATAGCTTACGTGAACGAAAATCCAAAAGATATTATAAAAACAATTGTATGTTATCTCAATGAATATTAGACTGATGTTTTATTGTGGAAATATTTATAAATTTTTATTTTTCAAGTTAAAACAATATCCGCACTGTTTTCTGCCTGTATAATTTTATATATTTTAACACAATCCAAATATTTTTTGTCAAAATGTAAAGTATCAACAGATGTAATAATAGTTTGATGTTTTTCTTCTATACAGTCAAGAAGATAAGTTTGTCTTAAATCATCGAGTTCTGAGAGGACGTCATCAAGTAGTAAAATAGCATTATATCCTGTTTTAATTTTTATTAACTCTGTTTCGGCAAGTTTTAAAGAGAGAACAATAGTTCTTTGCTGACCTTGAGAGGCGAATTTTTTTGAGTCTGTATTATCTATATAAAAAGAAATATCATCTCTGTGCGGACCGACTACAGATTGAACTCTGATAATTTCTTCATTTCTTTTTTGTCCCAATTGTTCAAAAAATAACTCTGCTATTTTCTCACTTTTAAATTCAGAAACATCCTGCACATTAACTTTTCCAACAATTGAAGATTCATAAAAAATTGATAAAGTTTCTTTTGTTGAAATATGTGAATGTTTTTGCCTTGCATATTTCAAAATCTCCTTTAAAAAATTTAATCTCAAAAGAATAATATTACTTCCGCAAATGGCAAGCTGTTCATTCCAGACATCAAGCATAGCATTTTCAGAATTTAGATTTCCGCCAAGAGATTTTAAATAATTATTTTTTTGTGTCCTTATTTTATTATATTTTGAAATTCTGTCAGCATGAGCAGGATACAATGATGAAACAGCTTCATCCAGCCAAGTTCTTCTGTCATCAGGAGTTCCTCTCACAAGAAGCAAATCTGAAGTTGAAAAACTTACGGAATATATATTTGAAATATATTCTGAAGTTTTATTTTTCTTTATTTCATTTATTTTAAGAATCTTTTTTTTGGGAGGATTTATTACAATTTCTAATTGTGTTTCACAATCATTCTTTGTATAAGTTCCTTTAAGCTTTGCAATAGCTTCTCCCCATTTTATCAATTCATTATCTTGTTTAGCTTTGATTGTTTTAAGTGAAGATAAATAACTGATTGCTTCCAATAAATTTGTTTTACCCTGTGCATTTTTTCCTATTAAAAGAATTTTATCAGCATCAAAATTAAGACTTAAATCTTTATAATTTCTAAAATTTAAAAGTTTAATATTATTAATGAACATAAATGTTTTCACAAAAAATTGACTTGAAAATATATTTAATTATAAAACACAAATAAAATTACTGCAAAATATTACAATAATCAGTAATTAAATATACATTTACGGTAGTTTTAAAATTTGATATAATAATAAAATAAAGGAGATATTTGTGAAAAAAGAGATTATTAAATTTGGGAAATTGCTGTATGATAAAGATTTAACATCCGCTACGTCAGGGAATATAAGCATCAGATTCGGCAATCAAATATTTATAACCGCAACCGGTACCGCTCTCGGATTTTTAAAAGAAGAAGATATTGTTTTAATTGATATGGAAGGACGTGAACTTAACACAAATGAAAAAGCATCTTCCGAAAAATTTCTACACGTAGAAATATATAAATTAAGAAAAGATATTAATGCAATAATCCATTGCCATTCCCCATTTTCAACAGCATTTGCCGCCAGCGGAAAAGAACTTTCGCTGCCGATAGTTGCGGAAAATATTTTATATTTCGGTAAAATTCCAATAGCTGATTATGCAATGCCTTCTTCTAAACAACTGGTTAATAATACAGCAAAAATGTTTTCTGATTTTGACACTGTTCTTATGGCAAATCACGGTATAATTGCAGGTGCGGGCAATATATTAAATGCTTTTTATAAAATTGAAACTGCTGAAAATTTTGCAAAAACTTATATTTTTTCTAAAATTTTGGGTAATCAAAAAATTCTTGAAAATGAAGAAATTGCTAAACTTCAAGTTTTAAGAAAAAAAATTCATTCTGAAAATACGGAAAAATAAATATAGTAAAGTTATAACATTAAAAAAAAACAAAAGATGTATTAAAAAAATATATAATACATCTTTTAATATCTGCTAATTCAAAAGAATTATAGTATTTTAAGCAATATCTTCCATTTTTTCTACCTTTTTGAGTTCAACTTTATTGCAGTCATTTTCTTTGTGAATACAAGAACTAAGCTTTTCGGGAGATTTTACCATATCAGCAGTAACAGTAAATTCTTTAATGGAAGAATCCGAAGGAATTTCGTACATAATATCAAGCATTAAATTTTCAACGATAGAACGTAATGCTCTGGCACCGGTTTTGCGTTTTAGTGCTTCTTGAGCAATAACATTAATCGCTTCGGAATCAAACTTCAAGTCTACACCGTCCATTTTAAGTAAACATTGATACTGCTTAACAAGAGCATTTTTGGGTTCAACAAGAATGTTTTTTAAAGCTTCTTCATCTAAAGGATCGAGAACGGCATAAACCGGAACACGACCTATAAATTCAGGTATTAAACCGAATTTAAGTAAATCTTCAGGTTGAAGTTTTTTTAGAAGTTTGCTTTCTTCAAGTTCTTTTTCAGCTTGAGTTTTAGGAGCAGGAGCTCCGAACCCGACAGAAGAACCTTCTCCTGCACGCCTGTCAACAATTTTTTCCAAACCTACAAAAGCTCCTCCGACAATAAATAAAATGTTGCTGGTGTCAATTTGAATAAATTCCTGATGAGGATGTTTTCGACCTCCTTGAGGAGGAACATTAGCAACAGTGCCTTCAATCATTTTTAAAAGAGCCTGCTGAACACCTTCACCGCTTACGTCCCTTGTTATGCTGGGATTTTCTGATTTTCTTGCAATTTTGTCAATTTCATCAACATATATTATACCTTTTTCAGCTTTTTGAGCATCATAATTTGCACTTTGATAAAGTCTTAATAAAATGTTTTCAACATCATCTCCAACATAACCGGCTTCAGTTAATGTAGTAGCATCCGCAACTGCAAAAGGAACATCAAGCATTTTTGCAAGAGTTTGTGCTAAAAGAGTTTTACCGCTTCCGGTAGGACCGACCAGCAAAATGTTACTTTTGTGAATTTCCACATCATTTTTACTGTTTGCAACGGCGTTATGAGCAAGTCTTTTATAATGATTGTATACAGCAACCGAAAGTACTTTCTTTGCATCATCTTGACCTATTATATATTGATCAAGATATGCCTTAATTTCGTGAGGCTTTGGAATGTCCTTTAAATCTTCTTGTTTTGGAGTATCTTCAGTAACTTCCTTTTTTTCTTTTGTATCTAAAAATTCTTCATCAAGAATTTCATTACAAAGTTCAACACATTCATCACATATATATACTTCAGGACCTGCTATAAGTTTTTTTACCTGATCCTGAGTTTTACCGCAAAATGAACATTTTAAACGGCTGTCATCATGGTTTGCCATCTTATCTCCTTCTGTTGAGATTACGTAGTTGTATCTATTCTTTTGATTTCTTTTCGCCCATAGTTACGACTTTATCAATCATACCGTAATCAAGAGCTTCAGCAGGAGTCATTATATAATCTCTGTCTGTGTCTTTTTCTATTTTTGCTAAAGATTGTCCGGTATTTTTTGCAAGAATTTCATTTAAAGTCTTTTTTATCCTCAAAATTTCAGCAGCTTGAATTTCTATATCAGTTGCTTGACCTTGAGCTCCGCCTAAAGGCTGGTGTATAAGAACCCTTGAGTGAGGTAATGCCATTCTCTTTCCGTGTGTACCTGCCGCTAAAAGAAAAGCACCCATTGATGCGGCTTGACCAAGACATATCGTTGAAACATCCGCTCTTATATGCTGCATTGTGTCAAAAATTGCCAAACCGGCAGTTACACTGCCTCCAGGTGAATTGATATATAACATTATATCTTTTTCGGGATTTTCACTATCTAATAATAATAATTGAGCTACTATAAGATTAGCCACCATATCATCAATTTGCGTTCCTAAAAAAATGATTCTTTCTCTCAATAATCTTGAGAAAATATCAAAAGATCTTTCTCCTCTGCTTGATTGTTCTATTACTACGGGTACAAAACTCATTATTTTTCTCCTGTTTTGTTATGTGCTATGCCTTTGGACTGATTTTAGAATTATCCAATAAGAATTGTGTAACTTTTTGTCCTAAAATTTGTTGATTTAATGAATATAACAAATTTGGATTTCTTTTTATTTCATCTAGAATTTGTTCTCTGGTTGTTCCATATAATCTCGAAATTTCAAGAATTTTACTTTCAATATCTCCTCCTTGAAGTACTATATGTTCATTTTGAGCAATTTGTCCTATGATAAGAGCCGTTTTAATGCGTTTTTCTGCTTCCTGACGCATTTCTCTATCAAGCTCTTCTCCGCCTTGTTCTTTCATCAATTCGTCAAAATTGTGACCTTTAAGCTCAATCTTTTGCCGCATCTCTTCTTTCATTGCAAGAAGTTCTCTTTGAATCATCGGTTCTTGAATTTTCATTTCAGTTTCAGCTAAAAGTTTATCATATATTACAACTGTCGCTCTCTTATCATTTTCTGCCTTTTCTGAAACATCTAAATATCTTTGGATGTCTGCTTTTAATTCATCAACTGTATTGAATTTGCCGACTTTTTTTGCCAATTCATCATTTATTTCAGGAAGTACCTTTTCTTTTATTTCATTTATTTTTATTTTAAATTCGGCATCTTTCCCTTTTATCGTATCATCATGATATTCATCAGGAAATTTTACATTGATGGTAAATTCCGAACCGGCTTCTTTTTCAACTAATTGCTCTGCAAAACCAGGTATGAAATTGCTATGTCCGAGATCTAAAAGATACCCCTTTGCAGCACCCCCTTTTATTGCAGTACCGTCAACAAAACCTTCAAAATCAATATTAACAAAATCCGTATTATTTGTTAATCTGCCTTCAACTTTTTGTAGTGTGGAATTTTTATCTTTAATATCTTCTAATTCTTTTTCCATTGCATCTGCCGGTTGTTTAAATTCTTCAATTTGAATTTCCATGCCTTTATATTCAGGAAGTGTAAATTCCGGACGAAGCTCAACTTTCGCTTTTACTGACAGCGATCCATCTTCTTCAAATTTATAATTGTCAACTGACGGCTCATTCACTGTTTTATAATTATTTGATGTTATTACTTCAGATAATATCTTAGGAAGAACATTATCTAATACTTCTCTTTGAATATATTCCGCACCAATATGCTTCTCAAGAATTTTCTTTGGTGCTTTACCTCGCCTGAAACCAGGTATATTTACTCTTTGAGCAAGCCTTCTGCAAACTTTATCATATGCTTCCGCTGTTTCTTTAGCTTCAACTTTAATATCCATCAATACTTCGTTATTTTCGTTTTTTTCTAAATTCACACTCATCTTTTTGACCTTTTTTGTATTATCTTAAAACATTATAAAACAAATATATTCAAAAGGAAATTATTTTACAATATCCGCTATATTAATGATTTTATAAAAATTTTAAATGACTCATATTAAAAATTCAACAAATCAACTTAATTGCCCAATTTGAAATTTTTGTATCACAAATCCGGTTTATATTCAAACAAAATAAATTTTAATTCAAAATTTGTTTCCATAATTTGACGAAATAAAGCTTTTTTGATACCTTATCCGTATAAATTTAATTGTAATAGGATAAATTATGGAAAAATCTTTAGATATAATAACAATCGGAGAAGGAATGGTAGAACTTTGCAGCAATCAAAGTTTAGCTAATACCAATACTTTAGATAAATATTTTGGCGGAGATACATTAACAACTGCCGTAGCAGCAGCAAGAATGGGAGCAAATGTAGGATATATATCAAAAATTGCTAATGATGCCTTTAAAGATTTCCTTATAGGCTCCTTAACCGCAGAAGGACTGGATATTTCTCAAGTTAAAATTGTTGATGGCCACAATGGAATTTATTTTGTAACAGGGCTTGATTCGGGTAAAAAAGAATTTGCATATTACCGTAAAAAAACTGCCGCAACATTACTTTGCGAAAAGGATATAAATGAAGAATATATTAAAAGTGCTAAAATAGTATATGCAACCGGAATAACTCAATCTCTATCTTTGTCAGCCAAAGAAGCTGTTTTAAAATTATTGAAAACAGCAAAACAAAATAACATTATTACTGCTTTCGACCCCAATTTTGACCCTCTTCTTTGGTCAAGAGAAGAAGCTAAAGAGGCCTTTTATGAAGTAGAAGATTTTATAGATATTTTATTCTTAAATTTAAAATCAGATTCTTTGGAACTTTGGGATATAGAATCAAGTGATAAATTAATTGAATTACTTTTAGACAAGGGTATTAAAACAGTGGTGTTAAAATCAAAAGCTAATCGGGGTTATTATGTTGCAAATGCTTCAGAAACAGTGTTTACTCCATTTTATTCAAGTTTGAAATTAGATACTACAGGAACAGGAGATGCTTTCAACGGTACTTTTCTTAAAGAAATTGCATCAGGAAAATCACCTTTTGAAGCCGTAAAAACAGCAGCTGTATTATCCGGTCTTCAAATAAAAAGTATAGGTGCAATAAAATCAATTCCCTCTCAAAAAGAAGTTTTAACAGCTTTAAAGGAACAATATGAATAATAAAAAAATAAAAATTGCTATTTCCGGATATTACGGGTTTGATAATTTCGGTGATGATGCACTGCTCAGCGTGCTTGTCGAGTCACTTAAAAACTCCGGAACAGAAGATATAACCGTTTTTTCAAAAAATCCCGTTTCCACCAAAAAATTCTATAAAGTAAAATCTTGTTATTCTTTTGATATCTTTTCTCTGTTAAAAACTCTTATAAAATGTGATTTTCTAATTTCCGGAGGCGGAAGCCTTCTTCAAGATTCTACAAGCGTCAAAAGTCTTATTTATTATCTTGGTGTAATTTTTTCAGCTTTGTTGTTTGGTAAAAAAGTTATTATTTTTGCACAAGGTATAGGACCTATTAAAAATGAATTATTGATAAAAATTACAAAATTCCTTTTGAAAAAATGCTTCTATATTACTGTCAGGGATGAAAAAAGCCTTATTCTCCTCAAAAACTGGGGTTTAAATCCTATTTTGGTGTCTGATCCGGTGTGGAATTTGAAAATTAAAACAAAATATTCTCATAATGCTATCGGTATTCAGCTTCGTGAATGGGAAACTTTAACTGATGACAATCTTTATGAACTTGCAAATTGTATTGTTAAATTGTATAAAGATAAAAAAATCTTTATATATGCATTACAAAAATCTTTAGATATTGAAGTGTGCGATAAATTAGAATATCTTTTGAAAAAATTAAATCCGGACATCCATACCCATGTGATTTTAAACAGAGCAATGTTTGAAATTTCAGAATCTTTCTCCCACATTGATGAACTAATCGCTATGCGTTATCACGCATGCCTTCTCGGCTTGAAGTATGGAATTAAAGTCCTTCCCATAGTTTATGATCCAAAAGTAGAAAAACTTGCTGATGAATTTGAAATAAAAGAAAAAATATTTTTAAATGATAAAAATGAATTTTATACAAAAATCAGTAATTTCCACAATAATGAATACAAAATTAATACTAAAAAGTTAGCTGAAAAACATTTTAGTTTTAAACAGTTTGAAAATATTTTATTAACATAAGTTTATATGTTTTGTTCCAAATCTTTTCTTATTTCATCTGAAGTTATATGAAAAAGTGGAGAATTGTCATCTTTTTTTAAAAAAACTTCTTTGATACCGGATTGAACAATAAATCTTTTACAAAGGATGCAGATAAAATTATGTCCATAAATATACATTACCGCATTTTGACATCTGTCCTGTCCCGCTTGAATAATTGCATTTTGTTCGGCATGAACACTTCGGCAAGTTTCATATCTGGTACCGGACTCTATATTATTTTTAATTCTGTAACAAACA